>DASYXZ010000128.1:0-3714 GCA_035934315.1 Terriglobia bacterium
TGCCGACGCATTCCAGCGCGCCGGCTTGCTCCCAGTCTTGCTCGCCCAGTATGCAATTGATGGGGATGGGATTGAATCTCGTGTTCTGAAACAACTCGTGCAGATGGGCAAAACGAGCTACATCATGGCGGTGCTGGCCAACGGTTCAGATGAAAGATTGCGCGGGAAGTTTCTGGCGAATTTTGGACGGCACACCGACCCGCAAATCCGGTCATGGGTCGCGGGCATGGCGACTCACGAGCCCGACTTAGAGCTGCGTCACAAGGCAGTTAACATCGCCTTGGGATTGCCGCAA
This sequence comes from Terriglobia bacterium, assembly GCA_035934315.1. Classification (GTDB taxonomy): domain Bacteria; phylum Acidobacteriota; class Terriglobia; order UBA7540; family UBA7540; genus DASYXZ01. Next base: position 296 of record DASYXZ010000128.1, read on the forward strand.
ATGGGAGGCATTTAAACCTATGCACTGGGGACAGTTCTTCTATCACGCCATGAATGTGTTTAATGTCGTCATCGTTTCCTATTTTTTTGTGGCCAACGGAACTTACACCATCCTCATGCTGCTCTCGCTGGGCTACACCTGGATTCACATGCGGCGGCTGGTTTACCAGGGATTGGATGAGATCCGTGATTCGGCGGCAACCCCGCCGGCCACCATCATCATGCCGGCGTGGAACGAACAAGAAGTGGTAGTGGAATCCGTTCGCTCGATTCTGAAAACCGACTATCCGGGTCTGGAAGTTTTCGTGGTCGATGACGGCTCAACTGACGAAACGCTGGCGCGTCTGATACACGCCTTTGACCTGGTCAAAATGGATTTGATTTACCGTTCTCGGATGGCCACTCAAGCTGTTCGGGGTTTTTATGCCAACCCCCGCATCCCCAACCTCCTGGTGATCAGCAAAGAAAATGGCGGCAAGCCTGACGCGCTGAATGTGGGCCTCAACATGTGCCGCACGCCCTATTTTTGCACCCTCGATACAGATTGCATCCTGGAACCAGACGCGCTTCTCCGCTTAATGCGTCCTATCATCCGCTCTCCCATCAATACTGTGGCGAGCGGTGGTATTGTCCGCATATTGAACGGATGCGAGGTGCGCGAAGGAAGAGTGGTGAGGGTTGGCTTGCCCAAAACACTCATCGAGCGTTTTCAAGTGGTCGAGTATTTGCGCGGCTTTCTCTATGGACGGACAGGTTGGGACGTGCTGGGCGGAACGTTGATTATCTCCGGCGCCTTCGCGGTGTTTCACCGCGAGAGCGTGATTGAGTCCGGCGGGTTCGCCAAGGATACCGTGACAGAGGATATGGACCTGATCGTCCAACTCCATCGCTGGGCAGCGAACACCAAACGAAAAATCAAGATGGTCTTTACTTCCGACCCCGTGTGCTGGACCGAATGTCCCTCTTCGCTCGCCAACCTCGGGCGCCAGCGGCGTCGCTGGCAGTTGGGCCTTTGCCAGACGCTATGGAAAAACTCCGAAATTTTGTTCAATCAGAAATACGGCCTGATTGGCATGATTAGTTTTCCCTTCCAGCTTTTTGTGGAAGCGCTGGGGACAGTGGTGGAATTTCTGGGTTATTTCATGGTGCCGCTGGCCCTTTTGTTCGGCATGGTGCCCCCGACTCTCTATATCCTTTTTGTGTGCCTGGCTCTGCTCTACGGAGGATTTCTCTCCGTTGGCGCCGTCCTCCTTGAAGACCTGACCTACCGGCGCTATCCGGGATTTCACGACCTCATGACTCTGTTGTGGTATGCCATGCTGGAAAATATTGGTTACCGCCAGATCATTCTGTATTACCGCTTCCAGGGATTCGTGCGTTTTCTCACGGGATTTCGTTCCTGGGAAAAAGTGATACACGCCGGGAGCCAGCGCGTGGAAAGTGCCTGATGAAAACGTTTGAGAAAGGGATCAGCATTTTGACAAGCGGGCGCGCATGACAATCATTTTTGGAAAACTCGGTTGTATCGGATTGCTGCTGGCCGGCTTATTGACGGGCTCAAGCTCTGCCGAGGCACAGGCACGCTCGCATGCCTTGCATAAGGGGGCCACACGGGCCGACTTCGATGCACGGACGAATCTGGGAATCCACTATGGCCAGGAGAAAGAGTTTGCCCTGTTCTGGTCGGGTCGCGCCAAAGAAGCAGATGCACAGTTCTCCATTCTCCAGAAACGTTGTCCGAACGACATTGAACCGGCCAGGGGACTTGAGAACGCGCAAGGGACACTGGTTGAAAAAGTGCGCGTGCCGGTGGCAACAGAACGCGCGAAGGGAGTGGTCCGCGACGAAAAGTATTTTCGCGACCGACTGGATCGCGATCCGCAGGACGCTTCAGCGCTCAAGGCCCTCACGGAGTTTCCCTCCACACCCCAACGCTGCTCCAAAAGCATTGAGTACGGGCGACGGGGTTTTGCATTATCACCCGATGATCTTTCCCTGGAGCTTGGGCTGGCCAATTCTCTCGCGCTTTGCCGGCAATATAGTGAGGCGATCCAGCACTACCGTAGCTACTTGAAAGCCCAGCCCAAAGCCGAGGGAGTTTACTTTTTATTGGCGCAGGCATTGCAGCGCTCGCGGCAAACCACGGAATCCATAGATGTCCTCAAAAGTTTGCTGCAACTCGACCCGGCAAATGCGGACGCCCGAGTGAGTCTCGGGCAGGCGCAGGCCGCCCTCGGCCATTACCCCGAAGCTTCGGCGCAATATGACAAAGTGCTGGCGGCCATGCCGGGAAATTATGACGCGCTCCAGGGCCAGGCATATGTTCTCTATTGGACAGGACACTTCGCCCAGGCCCGCGCGAATTTCCTTGGCCTTGCCGCGCGGCAACCGGGCGACGCTCAAAATGACGAAGCCCTGAAGAATATCGGACGCGCCGAGGAGGAAGCGCGATGGGTTGCTCTGCGGCCGCGAGCAGGCGCGCCTCTCGCGGATTTCACGCGCTATTACCATGCGCGTCTGGAAAGTTATCCCGACGACGTAAACGCGTTAAAGGGTATGGCGAATACTCAGTCCCTGTTGAAAAATCTACCGGCAGCGATTCAAGGCTACCAACAACTGGCGGAGAATTATCCCAAGGACGAGGATGTCAGAATGGAACTGGCGCGGCTCTTAAGTCGCGACGGTCAATACGAAGCATCCATCAAACTTTATCTGGAAATTGTGAAGATCGATCCCGCCAATGCTGAGTCCCTCCGTAATCTGGCCAGCGACTACATTCTGTCGGGCAGCGTCGCGCAGGCTGCGCCCATTTACCATCGCTTGTCGGCTGAGGATCCGTCCAATCTCGGCTATAAAATGGAAGTGGCGCGTCTCGAATTGGCGCTTAAGCATTACCCCGCGGCGCGCGAGGCGTTGGCCTCAGTGCTCCTGACGAATCCGCGGAATCGCGAGGCGCGGATTGGGTTGGCCCAATTGGAGCTCAACGAAGGCGAGTGGGACGCAGCGCTCAAACATTTTGGCCAACTGCTGAATGAAGATTCCGAAGACCCGGACGCCCTGATGGGCAAAGCGCGAATTTCGTTTTACCAGGGTCATTTGCAGCAAGCGCAATTGAGCGCCACGACGCTGGTGAAGGTGCGGCCCAATAATTCAGACGCCCTGTTCCTTCTGGCCAATATAGAACGAGCGCGCGGGAAGCATCGCGCCGCTCTGGCTCTCCTCAATCAGGCGGCTCAGCTTAATCCAGCCGACCGGAATGTGACAGAAATAAAAAAGCAGGTGAGCGAGGAGTTGCCCGTCACCATCACGACCTCCGCGGTTTATGCCAGAGAAATCGGCCCGGGCGGCCCGTGCCCGAATCCGCAAGGCTGCGGCCCATTGGATTTGCACGAAGACCTTCGCGGTTCAGAATACGGGTCA
>DASYXZ010000185.1:0-8565 GCA_035934315.1 Terriglobia bacterium
TTACCGGCTGGTATCTTATCCTGCTGATCCCGGGCAAAGTTGATGTAAAGTTGCTGCAGAGAGGATGCGTCCAGGTGGTGATAACATGAAAGCCCTGAGGGTTTACGTAGACACCTCAGTATTTGGCGGGTGTTTCGACGATGAGTTCGCCGCCGAGTCGGTCCGATTCTTCGACTTGGCACGTGCCGGGAAAGTTAAAATACTGGTGAGCGAAGTGGTGATGCGGGAACTGGCCGGAGCCCCGGCCCGAGTGCATGAGGTGTTAGGGTCGCTGCCTGCCGGGGCATTGGCACGGGTAAGCCTGACGCGCGAAGTCATTGATCTCCGCAATGCCTACCTGTCGGCGGGGATTCTCGATCCGGAATCGACCGACGACGCGACCCATGTGGCTGCCGCCACCGTGGCTCGCGCCGATGCCATTGTTTCATGGAACTTCAAACACATTGTGCGGATTGACAAAATGCGGGCCTATAATCACGTGAATCTCCAGACAGGTTTCGGCCTGCTGTCGATTGTTTCACCCCAGGAGGTACGCATCGATGAAGCGACCTAAGCCGGCCAAACGCTTCGACTGTGTCAAATTCAAACGCCAGGCGCAGGCGGAGATTTACCGGGAGATCGAAGGACTCTCGCCCGAAGAGGAAATCGAATATTTCCGCCGTAGGGTTGCCGCCGGGCCCTTCGGCAAATTGTGGAAGGCCCTCGAAAGTCGCTCGCGGGACGCGAAGACCCACGAACCTTCGCCAGCGGAGATGCTGAACCGGTAGCGCAACGTTCGTACTCTAATCCCGCCCCGCGGACGATTTTCCATTCCATTGACATGGAATCGAAATGCTGAACGACACCTGCGGCAACCTGATTCAGGTGACGCAACTGATGCGCTGGCAGGGCTGACGTTTGGCAACAGCCGCCGGTGGGCGCCCGGCTGGACAGATTGCACGCCCGTGTAGGCCAGCATTCCGGGAGCCCTGCCGATCCCTTCAACAATTGTCGGCCACATGGAAGTGAGGTGAACTCGGCTTATCCCCACTAATAATCAGAAGTCGGCTTGGGAGAATCGATCGTGCTCATTCTGGGGGGCTTGTGACACGGGAATCCCTGCAAAGGAGAAGAAAAACCGATTAGAACGCATTTTTGTGACAGGTTTTAGTGTCCTGCTACAATCGGGGACGGCAAGGAGAATCTAAGATGAAGAAATCAGAGGAGGCTCGCATCTCAGAAGCCTGCTTAAAAAAATGCATGAATGTCGCTCGAAAAAACTGGAACGAATGGCGCGATGTCTTCGAGCACCGGGGCTATCTCGCCAGTAATCCGTTGCTCGCCGACAAGGACAGGTTTGTCCGCTTTCTTTCGGAATACTCCGTGGGCCGCACGATATGGAAAGGAAAGCGCGAGAAGCTCCGGATGGCTCTAACGGATCATTCCACTTTGCGGAAGGCAATTCAGGATGACACCGGCCACGCTCTGGACAACCTCGAACGAGACCTGCGACCACGCTTCGGGAGCAAGAAGGGGAAAGGACGGCTAGTTTCGGCGTTATCGAAGGTGGCAGCATTCATAAAGCCGGAGCGATTCGTAGCCTGGGACCGTTTTGCCAGGAAGGGATTCAACATCGAGCTGGGTCGGAGCGATTTGTCCCCGTTCAACAATTACTCCGACTATCTCGCGGCCTTCGATAGCATCTGGGATAGCGAGGTCGGAAGGCAGATCAGAAATTACGTGGAAAAGAACGATACGCACGACCAAAGGGAACACGAGCCCGCCTTTCTACGCCGAGTCCTGGACGTGTACCTCATGAAGCGCGGCGGGCGCTGGAGTGGGAAGGGTCGGCGCAAGTAGGTTTGGCCTGCTGGGATCCAGGTCAATGCCCACCTGGGGTAACCAGGCTGGGGACGCCCATATCCAAGCCGATGTAAGGAGAAGATAGATGACCGATCGCGAGCAATACGCACCGGGCGAGGCCGGCGGGGCGCGGGTACAGAAAGACGGAGAGAAGTGGACGCTCGTTATCGCGAGAGAACTGCGCCACCCGCCCACAAAGGTCTGGGAGGCGCTTACCGACCCGGCGCAGCTTCGCGAGTGGGCGCCCTTTGAAGCCGATAGGAGCCTAGGTACGGTTGGAACCAAAGTGAAGCTCACCACGGTGGGAGCGCCCACGCCGCGCGTTACCGAAACCAAAGTGACGCGCGCCGACGCGGGCAAGGCGCTTGAGTACAACTGGGGTGGCTTCGATATGCGGTGGGAGCTCGAAGCCTGGGGTGGTGGCACGCGCCTGACGCTGTGGACCAACATCGGTCACCGCTTCATCTCCATAGGTGCTGCCGGGTGGCACATTTGTTTCGACGTATTGGATCACCTTCTCAGCGGAACTCCCATCGGCCGCCTTGTCGGCCCCGAGGCCATGAAGTTCGGCGGCTGGCAGCGCCTGAACACGGAGTACGCCAGGCAGTTCGGTATTGAACCGCAGAGAAGAGAGCCTGATTGAACATGCCGAACAAAATCCCGGATAGCGGCGCTGTCCCCAGCGGAAAGTCGCCGGTGGGGCCGCCATCGCAGAAACTGGGGCCCCGTCCGGAGTCACAACAGAAGTCGCCACCATAATTTGCGAAGTTTAATGATAGGGCAGGGAGCGCAACAGGTCTTGCTGGGAATGCGTAGGCCGCCCCACTTGTTGTTGCGAAGCGGACGCTGCAAATAAGGCCTGCGAACTTCCCACCGGCCAGCCGAGGGGAGGAAAGGCGCTGGGATTAGTAATGGCACGGCGAAAAAAAGGCATGTCCGGACGATCCAGTGGGGACAGGTAGGCAACCGCCCGCCAGGGAGTCAGCGATCCGGCAACGACAGACTCCATTTGAGAATGGAGTTGCGGCAAGACCATCTGAACTGTGGAAGACCCGGCAAGATTATTCTTTTCCGCCTCGTCCGCCTGGCGGTCAAAAATTTCCTCGCGACCGGAAGAGTATCGAAGGTAATGCCAGCGGGCGTCCCAAAGACTCATCACAGCAGTCTGACCCTCATCGCGCGTCCAAAGGGAAAGCTCGGAGATTACCGGAGCTTCGCTGGTTTCAGGAATGTTTCCGGTGGCCCAAAAACGGCTCAGGCTGGCCCGGCGAATGGGAAGGTCCGCACTCTCAAGGGCAAGCTGGATGACGGTTGGAAACAATTCGCGAAGCGCTGCAGGGCGCTCGACCCTCCGCCCGGCTGGAATGCCTGGCCCGGCAACGATGAGCGGCACGTGCAAAACTTCACGGTAAAGATTCCAACCGTGGTCATAAGTGCCATGCTCACCGAAACTTTCTCCATGATCGCCGGCCACAATCACAAAAGTTTTCGCCGCATCGCGCGAGGTCATCAGCTTATTAATAAGCCGGGCAATCTGCTCATCGAGATAACTCAGACTGTTATCATAGCCGTCGATGATATCCTGGCGGTCATGGGCTGAGGCGGGCTTACCCAAATGGCCGTCCCGCAGTGCATAGGAGATGTTCCACAGGATGCGCCTGGGAATCCGGCCAAAGCGGCGGTCGTAAGGCGCCGGGGGTACGTATGGACGATGCGCGTCCATATAGTTGATGAACAGAAAATAGGGTTGTCCGGAACGATGATCGAGCCAATCGAACACCTGACGGTTGATCTGCTCTGCGTCGAGATGATCAAACTCATTGAAGCTGACAAACTCCCGAAAGAGCAACTGATAAAGAGACTGCCCGGCAAAGGTAATGGCCAGATTATGGCGGAGCCAATTGTGGGCATCCGCATAGACATCAAATCCTTTGTCCAGCCTCCAACCAGCCAAACCAAAGTCCGAATTGGCATTAAAGGCCGCCGTCTGGTAGCCCTGTGACTTCATGATCTCCGCCAAAGTTATCGGATGAGGGTCCAATGCTTCCTGCCAGTTCGCGCCGTGCTGATGCGGCAGCAAGCCGGTGAGCACAGAAGCAAGCGAAGGAAGCGTCCAGGACGTCGGCGCCACAGCATCCTGAAACAACACGCCCTGGCCGGCCAGGCGATCCAGATTCGGAGTGGTGGAGCGAGCGTAGCCGTAACAACTCAGGTGGTCAGCGCGTACGGTATCCAGCATGATGAGAACAACATTATTGCGCGGTCTTGCCGCAAGTGGACCCTCCGAAGGAGAGTTGAAAGGTTGCTGTCCCCGCAGTCTGACAACCAGCAGCACCACGGATAAAACCGCAAAGATGGTCGCATTTAAACCAGCGAGAAGGCGGAAATTACTTTGCCCGCCGGCCACAAATACCGGGCGCAAGCGCCGCCACCACAAGCGAAAAATCATGGCCGACGCTACAGACCCGACAATGAAGTAAATAATCGGCGTGAGGGCAAGATAAAAAAATGGTGAAAGGGCGGACAGTGGCCTTGGGACAATAATTCCGATGCCGACGCGAAACCAGAGAAGCATCCAGCCCAGGTAGGCCGCTCCCAACCCGATACCCGCCGCCGCCCAACCCGCCTGCCAAACCGGCCGCGCCCGTCGAGGCAGGGCCGCAATCCAGCCTAGCAACAGGCCCGCCAGCATTAGGGGTGGTGCATCCGCCAGCGGGGCGATGATCCAGATGGCGGCGCGAACGTCCGGCCTGGTCAATCCCGAAAAGCGTGGAATGTAATACAAGAATCCAGCTTCAACGAAGCCGAGCGCCAGGCCAATGGTTGCACCCACCGTCGGGAATGTGAAAGGCGGTCTCCATCCCGATGAAGCGTCCACCGGCAGCGGAGCCTGACGATCAGCGACGGGCTTTGCAAAATTCTGGTTCACGATTAACTGTGCCCGATGCGGGGCAGGATGTTTAAGAAGATTATGTCCCAATCGTTCCGGAGCGAAGATACCCCGCGCGTTTCATGCTGGCGAGGCGTGGCGGGAAACTTTCGAATTCTGACAAGGTTGGCCGGAAATTAACGATGCCCGCGGTACACGGTGCCGCCGCGAGGGCTGCTCGGCGCGCTGACGGTACTCATGGGGGCGGGCGCCGCGCTGCTGCCTGAATAGACGCCACCTCCGTTGCTGCGCGCGGCACCGTCGAATCCACCGCGCATCATGCCTCCGTCACTAGCGCCGCGGGGAAATCCGCCTGCGTTCCCGTGGGGTAAAACTACTGGGGCAGGGCGATTGTATCCGCGCGATGAGGCGCCCATCCCGGACCTATTCATCACCTGGGAGTCCCGCATTCCTCCAAGCTCCGCCCGGTTCAGGCCGGAACCGTAAACACGAGGAGCGCTCCCGCCCATGGTTGGGCCCAGGTGGACGCGAAGTGGCGGTTGGGATTCAACGCCAAGCGCGCGCGCCCAGAAGCCGGGGCGGTTGTTGAGTATCGCCGCCTCAGATTTCGGATTGTTTCCCATCAGGACTGTTCGGGGCGCGGGCATGGATCGAGTTCGGAAAGCGCCGGATGAAAAGGCGTTTGGCGCCGCCCCAGGCGCCGTCTGCGGGGCCCTCGAAAGTTGCGTCATATTTCCACGAGGCAATGCCGCCGACTGTGAGAGCGGAATTCCTGAAAGCATGGCGGATGCTTCCGGCCGGATCCGCGGTCGGTTAATGGGCGTGCCTTGCCCGGCGTGAACAGTGATCACATTCTGAGAATTTATCGGCTGGCCATTCTGCAGCACGCCTCCCGGGACAGCCGTCACGCAATTATAATTGCCACACGATTGGCCATTAACTCCATAAGGCGACCAACCAATCCAACCCGGCCCGGAATACCAACTCACCAAGGCTGTCGACCAGTCTCCAAAGCCGTTGGGCATCCAAAACCACCCGAAGGATCGATCATAATTCCAAAGGCCGTAATGGTAAGGCACCCAGCCCCAAGGATCGCCGGAAATCCACGTCCAGCCGAAGCTCGGATACCAGTTCCACAAGCCCGCCGAATAAGGTGACCAGCCCGCCGGCTCGAATGGCGCCCAGCCGTTGCCGTAACCGGGGAAAAAGGCCCAGTCGCCGTAGGCATCAAGATCGCTCCAGCCGTAGAGCGAACGATTCAGCCCCACAGGAGAATCATTCCTTGCCAACAGGGTCTGCTGATCTCGAGCCTCCGTCCATTTATCCCAAGAGTCCTTTTCAATTCCGTTCTGGATGTTAAAAGCTTCGGCGGTTTGCGTGTCAAAATGAAGCACCTTGCCCTTGCCGAGTTGGGCGGACTCTGCCGGGCCCTTCACATCCACCGAGCCGCTGAGCACCTCCACGCGAAGCTGGTTCTGTTCGAGATCGGTTCTGAATTCGCTCTTGCCACCGGGCGTGATGATGGCGTCAGCAGCCTTCACCGTGTACTCGTCCTTGTGTTCACGGATGAAATGGAATGTTGCGTATCCCTGCTCAAACGTCAGGCGGTTTAACTTATTACCTTCCGTGTCCATGGCCAGTTGGCTGAATTCAATTTTCGAAAGTTCACCCAGGCGCGCCGTGGAACCATTTTCAAATTCCACTTCAGCAAAGCTGTTCGATGAAGTCGAAAGGGCAAACCCTTCCTGAAGGGGAGTGTTCACCATCGCCTTGGCCCATTCGGTTGAAGCGGGCCGCTTGATGGCCACCGTTCCGCTCACGTAACTCAGCCGCACCACCCGGACGTGAGAAAGACCCTGTTGGGCCATGAGCGACACAGGCACAAATATCACACCGGCCACCATAACTTTGATGATTCCATGGAATACGCGGGACTTCATAGCGGGCCTCCTTGCCGGAGAACGCACACTGGCTCTTTGCACTCCTACCCTTATAACTCAGATGGCCGGCGCTTGCAAATCGTTGCCGATGGTTTTGGGCGTTCGCCTTCCACCTACATTGTAACCCTTATCAAAGCACAAGGATCAAGCCTTATCCTGATGCCTGCCAATTTTCCCGGGGGCCGCCAGCCCGCCCGGCATAGGCGCCACTGAGCCTGCCAGCGAGGAACCCTTCAAGAATGCTCGGCGTGAAATTCCATTTTGATTCTCAACTTGTGGCATTATGGTTCTCCTGGCGAGCGGATTCTATCGCCACCCGTTCAGGCAGTTCACGCAAAATTATTTCGGCGGGAAAGCGCGGAACGTCCCGCGCCTCTAATGGCGAAAGTTCAGCCGTTGATAGTCTAAACTAAACCGCCCAGTATTTTCGCGGGAGGCGAAAGAAATGATCCGAGTCCAGAATCTGGTCAAGAAATTCGGCGAGTTCACGGCCGTGAACGACATTTCATTTGAGGTGGGCAAGGGCGAAATCTTCGCCTTCCTCGGGCCCAACGGCGCCGGAAAGACCACCACCATCAGAATGCTCACTACTCTGCTTCGGCCCACCCGTGGTGTCGTTGAGCTCGACGGATTGGACCCTCAACAAAAAAAGAACGAGGCCCGCCGACGGTTCGGAATCGTGTTTCAAGACCCGAGCCTGGAGTGGGAAATGACCGCGTACGAAAATATGGAAATCCACGGAATTTTGTACCATGTACCGCGCAAGCTCCGCCGTGAGCGCACCGAACAATTGCTCAAGCTCTTCGAACTCTGGGAACGCCGCGATGATCCGGTCAAGCGGTTATCCGGCGGAATGAAACGGCGGCTGGAAATCGCGCGCGGATTTTTGCACACGCCCAAGATTCTTTTTCTAGACGAGCCCACGTTGGGACTCGACGTGCAGAGCCGCAATCAATTGTGGACCCAGGTCAAAAATCTGAACGAAACCGAAGGCGTCACAGTCTTCCTGACCACGCATTATATGGATGAGGCCGATCGCGTGGCCCATCGCATCGCCGTGATCGATCACGGCAAAATCGTGGCCCAGGGCACTCCGGCGGAACTGAAGGCGCAAACCAACTCCGATACGCTCGAGCAGGCTTTCCTGGCGCTCACCGGCTCTTCAATCCGCGACGAATCCGCCGGCTCGAGTGACCAGTTGCGGCAATTCGTCAAGATGTGGAGGAAATAATCGATGGGCGCGATTTACATTCTCTGGCTTCGCGAACTAAAACGTTATGTTCGGTCCCGCGCCCAAGTGGTGGCGTCGCTCGGGCAACCTCTTCTGTATTTGCTGGCCCTCGGCTTCGGCCTGGGACCGGTGTTTCAGAAGGCCGGGCACGGAAGTTATCTCCAGTTCATCGCCCCGGGAGTAATCGGGATGACAGTGCTTTTCTCGTCGATCTTTTCCGGCATCGGGCTGCTTTGGGACCGCCAGTTTGGTTTCCTAAAAGAAACGCTGGTCGCTCCCGTGCCGCGAATTTGTATCGTCATCGGTAAAACGCTGGGCGGCGTTACGGTTGCCCTGATTCAGGGCACGCTTGTGGTGATCGTTTGCCTGATTGCAGGGTTCCGTCCCATGGATTTGGCGGCAGTCCCGCGCGCCTTTCTCTTTATGGCGCTGATCGCGCTGGTGTTTGCCGGTCTCGGCACGGCCATCGGCTCGAAATTGCAGGACATGCAAGGATTCCAACTCATCATGAACTTCCTGGTGATGCCGATTTTCTTTTTGTCGGGCGCGCTGTTTCCGCTCGACCACCTGCCCGCGGCGATGGGCATGATCACCAGCGCCGATCCGCTCTCTTACGGAATTGACGGGCTGCGCGGCACGCTCATCGGCCTCTCCCACTTCGG
>DASYXZ010000090.1:0-81792 GCA_035934315.1 Terriglobia bacterium
CCATGGTGAAAGTAACACCGATCACGGAGCAGTTCCAACATTTTGTACGGGATTTGAAGGAGAGTTTTTGGGGCGATGTCTACGGCAAGACGCGGCTGGCGTGGCAGCGGTTTTGGGAAGAGGAATCGCGGCGGGAGCGCGATCGTTACGTGGCGACGGAGAGCCACGAACGGGCGCCGGAGAAGCGACGCAGCTATCGCAACGGATTTTACGTTCGCGATTTCGTGACGCGATTAGGAACGCTACGGGTCCGAGTGGCACGGGCGAGAGACCGAAACTTTTTACCCGGGGGCGTGGAGCGGTTCCAGCGGCGGGCCGAAGAGGTGCTGATGCTGATCCGGGAAGCGTTCTTGCGCGGCGCCTCCACTCGAAAAGTAGAGGCGCTGGTGGCGAGCGTGACCGAGGAAGCGGTGAGCGCGCAGACGGTGTCGAAGATCTGTCGCAGCCTGGACCGGCTGGTGAAGGCCTTTCGAGAGGTGCGGCTGAAGGACGAGTGGGTGTATCTGTTTTGGGATGGCGTGAGCCTGCGGGTGAGAAGGCCGGCAGGCCGGCAGCGCGTGCAAATGCTGGTGGCCTATGGGGTGCGAGCCGATGGAAGCCGCCAGTTGTTGAGCTTTCTGCGCAGTTCGGGAGAGAGCCAGGCGGCTTGGGAAGGTCTGCTGATGGATCTTTATCGACGCGGGCTGGTGGGCAAGAATCTGAAGCTGATCGTGACCGATGGATGCGCAGGACTGGCGGCGGCGATTCAGACGGTCGACCCGCTGGTGCAGCATCAATGCTGTTGGGTGCACAAGATGCGGAACATTTTAGAGAAGGTCCGCCGCTCGGACCACGACGAAGTGAAAGCCGACGCTCAGGCCATTTACCTGGCGGAGAATCGCAAGGCCGCGCGAGCCGCTTTTCGGATTTTTCAATCTCGTTGGAGGGCCGCCTACCCGGCGATGGTGAAGCGACTGGAGCGAGACTTGCCGCAGTTGCTTTCCTTCTTCAGCTTGCCCCGGCACCTGTGGAGAAAGCTGCGCACCACCAACGTCATCGAGCGATGCTTCGTGGAGGTGCGACGCCGCACCCGACCCATGGTCTGCTTCGTCAACGTCGAAAGCTTAGACCGAATCATCTACGCCATCTTCAACGGAATGAATGAGAAGTACGAATGGAAAAACCGCACCCTCCGCCTTTTTACACAAGCAGCTTGACATCACCCGACTGTCGGGCGCCTCCGTACTACGAGTCTAGAATATCATATATTATGTCGCGATTCGATGTTCGGTTTTCACGCTCCTTATCCAGAAGTTGTTGGGAAACCCTGCGCCGCTGTGTTACAACCCTGGTCGGAGTCACTTGACTTGGCTTGAAGGTGGTGTGCAGCTTGGCGTCGGGCGGATCAGGGAAATTCTGGCGGGCGAAGTTCACAAGCGGCGGGTCTGGCTTTTTAATTGAAGGCGGCGACGGTCGTAAACGCGTTAACCCTCGAGCCCTATCCCAACATGCCTCTTCACCAAAAATGTCCACCGGAACCATGGAGTAGATGTGATTTGGGTAAAGCTCAGATGGACACGTCAATTTCAACAGACTTTGCACTGAACGGAGAATGGGTGGCAACGACAGTAATGCGGCCAGCTTGACCCTGCAATGTTTTGATCCAGACAGCGCCAGCACCCCCGCCGTCTGCCAGTTGGAACGGGTTATCACCCACAATGACACCAGGTCCGCTGATTTGAAGAGTCACAGTTCCGTCCACAAATGGGCGCGTGGCGCCAAATCGATCGGCGATCCAAAACACCAATCGAGTGGCGTCAGAACCATCGGCGATCAACTCCGCATCGTCTGTGCGCACCAAGAGTCGGTCCTTTGAGGGATCGGACGAAAAAGAGCGCGACAGCGCCAGCGCCTGGCCAACGTAGCCGTCAATGCGAAGTTCGGGATGGCGGGCACCGTCATGCTCAAGGTCGGCGAAAAACGGCGAATGTTTCAGATGCGGAAAGTTGGCGAGATCGGGCTGAACGGACGCATGATGGTTGCCATTGATGAAAAGTTCAAGCCGGTCACAGTTGGAAAAGATGGCAGCTTTTTTGCCCGGACCTGAAGGCGTTTGGGGGCCAAAGTCCCAATAGAAATTGGGTTCGATCACAGGTCGTATTCTTGGATCAACTTGCGCGAGGTAGAACGACGCACCCAGTTTCGAAATTCTGAAAACGTCAGCCACCCCCGGACACTTCACTCCGTCAAACGAGTTGACCAAGCTGCCATAGTCGAACGCGCACCATGCGACCACCCCCGAACAATGCGGGTAGGCCGCGGCATTATTGTGAGCTTGCGCGTGCCGCAGAGCCTGCTGCTGCTGTAACGTCACGTCTCCGGCGCGGCGATACTTAGCGTCAAAACCTTTGCGGTTACTGTAATTGAATTGCCCTACTGCCTCCGCAAGCATATACGGCACCCCCGGCACCGGTTCCTCAATACCCACGCTGCCGTCCGGAGCCGCATGGTAGTCATCAAACGCAAAGACGTCTTCGTGCCACTCTTGTTCCCAATTCTTCCTGGAGCTGGAGGTCATCGAGCCCGATGTGGGACGGGAACCATCGAGTGATTTTGCCACTTTCGTGGTCCGTTGGTATAGAGACTGATCGTTTTTCGACTCGTTGACGCGCACTCCCCAGATCACGACCGAAGGATGGTTCCGGTCGCGGCATACCATGCCTTTCACGTCGCGAACCACCAGGTCCTTCCATGCCTCGTCGCCGAGATACCCCCATCCGGGTGTTTCCTCCCAAACCATCAAGCCCAGTTCGTCACAGGCTTCGAGAAAAGCCTCGGATTGGGGGTAGTGCGAACATCTCACGAAGTTGCAGTTGAAGTCTCGGCGGAGGATCTCCGCGTCCCGGCGGAGCACTCGACGAGGCATCGCGAAGCCAACGTAGGGGAACAACTCATGCCGGTCCAAGCCGAAAAGCTGGAGCCGCTGTCCATTAAGAAAAAACCCGTCCACTTCAAAGCGCGCATCACGAAAGCCCATTCGGACGCGATAGTCGTGCACGGGCCTGGCGTTCACCGATAATGTAACCACGATGTCGTAAAGTCGCGGTCTGTCCACATCCCAGAGCGCCACGTTTCCGAGATTCGAGAGAGTTAACGCAACCTGTGACTCACCGGTCTTCTCCATGCTCAAGCTTCGCGAGGCACGGGCTAGAACGCGCGCGCCTTCCATCAAGGCGGCTTCAATTCGTATCGGCCGGGAGGGCAGAACGGCGGCATCAATCGAGCACGTCACCTCCACGCGCCGGTCGGCGTCAAGCACCTTGACCGGTTTGGCAAAAACATCGCTAATGAAAATCTGCGGAGCGGCGCGCAAGCTGACAGGCCGATCAATGCCTCCAGGCTCAAGGTAGTCGATGGACTGCGGCCCACGCGGGGAGCCTTCCGGCGGAACGTTGCTCCAGCGAGAGTCGATGGCGACGGCAAGAACGTTGTCGTTTGGCGCAAGTAAGTTTGTGATTTCGTATTGGAACGGCAGGTAGCCCCCCAGGTGACGCGGCAAAATATGCCCGTTGACCACTGGAGTTGCGCCCACCATGACCCCGTCGAAACATAGGAAGATGCGACGGCTCCTGAGTTCGTTGGGCAGGACAAAGTGTCGCCGGTAAATCCAAACGTCCTCCCACTGCGCGGGGTCCCATTTCTGCCAGGAAAGTTTCGCCACGCAGTGAGGCAGGGTGATGCGGGTAAAAGCCGCGTCGTTAAATCCCGGCTGGAGGGCGGCGTCGCTCAGTTTTCCTCCAAAAAGCCAGTCCCGATCCAATGAAAGCGTGCAGTGCGCCGGATCCGTCTGGCCAGCAGACACCATGGCTGCGGCATTCGGGTGCGCCAACATGGCATCCGAGACAAAGGTCGCGGCGCCGACACTGCAGCTTCGAACGAAATCTCGTCGAGAAATCTTCATCGATCTGCCCCGGTGTTTACTCATGAGTTCCGTCCTTTTGCAGATCCCGACTGTTCATGTCTGAGTCTGTGAAAAATTATGCTCGGACAATAAATCGAAACCGCGTGTCTTCGCCAAACCACTGAATGTAATTCGTGCCCCAGGCGTTGTTGTAAAGGCTGAAATGAATGCCTTGGGCAATTTCAGGTTGATCGGTGGAATAAAAAATAGGCGACCGTTCCCCCAGCGCCGCCACCGGCGCGTCCAGGGTTTCGATCGAAAGGCCGCCGTGCGCGTCTTTGTAATTGACGCCGCTCGTGACCGCATGCATGTGGCGGTTGCCGCCCGGGACAACATCAAACGGCGAAACAGGTTGATTGACCTTGTCGAGCGTCCATCCATGCGAATCCGGCGCCACGGGCAGGAAGCTGAGCCACATGGCTTCGGGAAGGCGGCTGGCTGGTTTTCCCAGGCAGAGGAAGCTAAGATGCACGGCGGGCTCCGCCTCCGGGAAAGCCAAGTCAAGGTACATCTTTCGCGGCCAGGCCGCCAGACCGGTGTGCTCCGCCTCGGCGTCGTCAATACGCAACTGGGTAAGAATTCGATAACCCCCCGCCACCTTGCCCGACCAGCAGCCAACGAGAGTTGGAAGCCAGGCGCGGCTCTGCGCCCCGAACTTCTCAATATTCGGTTTGCCGAAATCCATCGGCGCCCACCAGGTCTTGGCAATGACGTAGGCGGCCCGATACCGAGCGTAGTCCTCGGCGGAAAGGGTTTGGTAGGTGAACAGCGCAAGAGGGCGCTCCGAAGAAGCCCAATCACGCTTTGCGGTTTTGGCGCGGAGCCGCTTAATCGCGCCAGTCTTGGGATCAAGCGCCACCATGAAGTGAGAGGTCTCAATCTCCGCCCCTGCCGGGTGCGGTTCGAGCCCCTTAGGGTCGGGGTCGGCCGGTTGCAAGGCGCGAATCCGTCCGCTCGCTTCAGCGCGCAAAGCCTGCGGCAGGTTTGCGACAGCATCATCAATGTCCTTGCGCTTCTCTGCCCAACTGCTTTCCGCCCAGCGGAACAGAGGTGTGTCCAGCACAGTAGCGAGGTCCTTTGGCGTGTAATGCTCGTAATCTTTGAGCCGCTTCGTATCCACGCCCCAGGTGTGTTCCGCCGCCAGCAGCAGTCGTCGCAAGAGCGCCACGTCGGCTGAGTCACCAACGCGTAACCGCCCCTGTTCAAGCCAATCTTTGCGCAGCCGGACAACCATACGATAACGGGCCACCTTGACCGGGTCGCTGGGGACTCCATAAATCCAGGTGTCGCCGATTTCCTGCGTCACCACGGGCAGGTTGCCCCGGTACGGTTCCACCGCCAGCGCGATTTCGCTAAGGCTCGCGGCACTCACTTTCGCGCCGGGAAATTGCTTTCGCAGGTCCGCATAAATTTTCCTGACCTCTTCCACCGAATGCGGTCCGGAATTATCCCCGCGCATTTGGAGCGACACTACGAGGTCGGAGCCGGGAACCTGGAGGGTGGCGCCATAGCCGTGGTGGTACATCATCACGATCGAGGCGCCTTCCGGATCTTTCCAAACGAAGAACGGAGGCACTTGGGGAACTGTGCTGGCGCCGTTGACGCCGATATCCAGCAGCTTCACGCCCTGCGCAGCCAGCGGAGCGACCAACCCACGCGAGTGGCCCGGCACGTCAGTCATCTTTGCGCCGACGGTCCGGCGACCGAAGCGGCGGTCGAGCGATTGCGAAAGCCCCACGGCCCCTTCGATCAAAGAGCGGTCCAGCATCTCCGTCTCCCACGAAAATGGCAGGGCGTGCCAGGCCAAGTCGCCCGCCTCCAACGCCTGCTCGGCTCGTTTTCGTGTTTCGCCCGCAGCCTGGTCGAGATACTCGTAAGGGAGCCACGAGCCCGTCGTCCAAATGTACCGGTCCTCGCCCGATTGCCGCATGGCCGCTGCAACCTGAATGGCCGCGGGGAAATATTGGTCAAAATATTTCCGCATGACGCCGGCCTGTGTGTCCGTGAAACCGACATCCAGGTGGCACTTGAACATCACCATCACTCGCTTGACCTCGGTCGCGCCACTCGGCGCCAGTGCCTCTTGTCCAAAACCGGGATTGCACGTGAGCGCCCCACCGGCAGCGATCACGCGCTTCACGAATTCTCGCCGTCTCATATCTTGACCTCCAGAAATACCATCCTAAAACCGCGCTGTCCCATCACACTTTGAACACGAACTCGAAAGGACTCCGTAATTTCCTTATTCTTTTTTTTCGACGTCCATTTCGCTTAACGCCGCTCGGCCCGCAGCACCCAGATTTCTCCTCCTGCCAGCTTTCTCCTTAGAGTCAAGCGGCCGCCTGTTTCTCGATAGGGAACCACCGCGTCCCGCTGAAGGTCGCGAACTTCACGGACAGGCCAGGAAATGTCGACGGAGATTTGCGCCTCCGCCGGAGTCGCAGCGTGGTTGAAAGCGAAAATGAATTGGTCGTGGTCGCCGACGAACCTTCGGACTTCGATCTCCGCCGTCCCGCTTCCTGAAACTTTGGCATCCGGCTGCACGCCGGCGGCGCGCGCCAGGGCAACCAAGAAATCTTTTGTGGACTCCGCGTGGTCGCGCTGGTAAGAGAGGGCCACGAACGAACCGATGAGAATTGCCTTCCCTTTTCCAAATGGTTTTTCAACCACCGCCGGCGAGCGGCTCCAAAGCCTCTTCGAACCCATCGCCAAAGATCGGCCCGGCGCCAAGGCCCTCGAGGCCGCCCGAGGGCACCGAAGGCCGCACCAAAATTTCCGCCTTGTCGACGGGCCGAATGAGTTTTTCCCGCGCCCCGAAAACCTCTGCCAAGCCCAAGCCCGGAACAACCTCGCTGGCAAAACCTCGCTCGTCGTTCCAGGCAAGGCGCGCTTCCGCCACCACGGTGCCGCCGCCACGGATATATTCCTTGACGCCGTCCGCCACCTACTTCGAGAGCATCACGGGAAACGGCAGGAACAGGATTTTATATTGGCTGAGCCGGCTCCCGCTCGCATCGCCGCTCACATCGATGGGGTGGACAAAATCCACCGGGATTTGTTCCTCGAAAAACGCCCGGTGCAGGCCCATCAGCGAGTCACGCTCGGCATTGCCAAGTTTCGAAAGTGACGGCTCTTCTCCTCCGACCATGTAGGAAAGCCGGTTGTAGAGGATGGCTACCTTCGCCGCGGCGGGTGACGCCGCGAGCAGCGCAGCGGCGTTGTTCTGGATGATCCGCGCCACCTTTCCCGCGTCGCGAGAGCGAGGCGTGAGCGTGCCATCGAGATTCACCAGGCCGTAGCCGCCCGACTCAAATCCGGAGCTCATGGGATACCAGGCGTAGATCGCTATTTCGCGCGCGCCGTGGGCGATGGCCTCCCACATCCAGAGTTGCTCGTCCTCGGAAGTCACGGGATCGGCAATCCTCATTCCGGTCACGCCCTGCCCGGCTTGAAGCTCGCCGATCCAGAATCCTTTTCCGAAACTATGCCCCGATGACCGCACGAAATCGAGCGCCGCCGAAAGCATGGGATAATGCCCGGGCGCGACGATTGGGAGTGTTTGGGGTAGAGCGAGGTGCCGAAGAAATCGGCCACCGCCGCCATGCGGAAATCGTCCGGCTCGCCGTAACCGTCGGTGGGCGAAGTGAACATCGCCGGAGCCGCAGCGTGGCTGGTGATGGGATGGGTGGAATCGAAGGCGCGCACGGCGTCGACGCGAGTCTTCAGGTCTCCAGCCAGCTTGTCCGTGATAAAGGCGCGCCAGTCGAGATAGTCAGTAAAGGATAGGATGGTCGAGTCCCGCGGCGGTTGGACTTTGCCCCAGCTTGTGAATTCGCGATACCACGCCCGGTTCAGCGCTTCCACAGTGCCGTATTTGCGCGTGAGCCATTCCCGGAAGCGCGCCTGCGTGGACGGGCAGTAGCAGAATTCCGGGTGGTACAGGTACGGAAACTCAGCCCAGTTGATCACGTGCGGCTCGCTCCATACGTCCCAGCCATAAAGCGCCGCGGAGGAGTTGGCCTGGCGCGAGAGGGCCTGGATGAATTTGACCATGGCGGCTCGCACACCCGGATGGTCAATACAATAGCCGGGCGCGGCTTCCGATTGAATCACCGCGCCGGAGCGGTCCACAAAGCGGCCGTCGGGATAGACCCTGCCCACCCAGTCGGGCGCCGAGTCCGTGTAAATCTGAACGATCACGCGCAGGCCGCGTTCGTGGGCGAGCCGCATCAGCAGGTCCAGGTTCTTGAAGTTGAACTGGCCCTGCTGCGGCTCGGCCGTGGCCCAGTCCACCCAGCACTTCACCGTATTGAAGCCCACCGCCTTGATCGTGTCGAGATCTTTGCCCCAACGCGCGGCGCTGGTGGCATCGAGCGGTTCGAGGATCGGGGCGCGAGCCTTGCCTCCACCGTACCAGACGGCCACCGGGAAAAAAGCGCCCTGGTCAGGTCCCGACGGCATCACCTGGACAGGCCGCGTCACGTTCAATTCCCCAAAGGCGCAAACCAGCAAAAGAGATGCGCACACCGGCAATGGAGAGAAAGAAATCCTGTTCGGCTTCATCAGAAATGCTCCAAAAGATTGGGCGCGGCTCGCTGGGGAAACATGAAACGTTGAGCCGCCTCTCTTCAACCCCTAACTTTTTCCCGCCAGATTCTCAAAGAGGAAGAGGCCGGATTTTCCGGCGACGATAACATCCAGATTGCCGTCGCCATCGATATCAACCACAGGAATCTGCATCCCGCCGCCCGTGCGCGTGCTGTAATCCATAACATGCCTTTTCCAGTGGACGGCGCCGCCAGCCCCGTTGGCCCCCTTGGGCATGGTCTGCTCGTACCAATAAACGCCCAGCGGCTCGTTGGCGCCCGGATCGTGGTCATGGGCGTAGTAGCGTTTTCCCGTAACCAGCTCAGGCCGCCCGTCTCCATTCAAGTCCGCCAAGCTCAGGGCATGCGCCTGCGACCAGCTTGTATCAATCGGGTGCTTCACCCAATTGCGGTTGCCGCGAGCATCTTTCTTTTGCTCGTACCAGAAAATGCCGTAGTCGTGTCCGAGGCTCGTGACCAGGTCCGGCAATCCGTCGCCATTCACGTCCAGGGTGTAAATGAATCCTGTGGCCCCCAGATCGAACTCCTCATGGAAGATCCATTGGCCGTTCCGTGGGTCCGCAGGGGCTTCGAACCATCCCTTAGGCGTAATGATGTCCGTTCTTCCGTCGCCGTTGACGTCCCCCGCGCCGATGCCGTGTCCGTAGCTTTTGGGACTGATCTCATGCTTGATCCACGGGTCATCCGCGCCCTTTCCTGAAAGCTCATACCACGCCAGGGGGAAGTCGGCACGGCCGAACTGAGGCAAAAGCTGAAGAGGTTTTCCCGTGTTCAGAATATCCACGAGAAAAACAAATTCCACCGGGGACCTCGACTCGATCAGGTGTTCACGCCACGGTCGGTCGGACTTGCCCGGATTCTCCCACCAGGTCAGGGGCTTTGACCAATACGAACAACTGACGACGTCGGGATACCCGTTGCCAGTGACGTCAATAGCCAGGTCACTCAGGTCTTCCAAGTAGTCGAAAGTATACGGCAGGTCGCGGAATTTGTGCTTGATGAAGCGCGGACCGACGCCCGGCGCGGGCGGCCCTTGCTCGTACCAGTTCTCTCCACAAATGATGTCGAGCCTCCCGTCCCCGTTCATGTCAACCACAGTTACAGTTTCGCTGATGCCCAGGTCGAGGGTATGCTTGCGGAAAGGGATGGCATCATCTCCTGCCGGCGCGTTTGCGCCATTGATGTAACTGTTGTTTGGCGCCGCGACGGCGACGCCGCTCTTTGCCCTGCTCTTCGCTGTGGCGGCAGGGGACGACAAGAACATGCTTGCGGGAACAGCCGCGCTCACCGACTTGAGGAATTGTCTTCTCTTCTCACGCTTCTCGCTTTGATCCATCATGATTCTCCCCTTAGTGGTGACGGTAACATTTGTTGTAGCGGCGCTGTCCTCAGCGCCGAAAGACGCCGGTGGGGACACCGGCGCTATAGAGGCGACCGCCACCATATTTTGCGAACATCGAGAGGCCTATGGAACGGATGCCGGATTCAACAACATTCAACGGATATCCAACTCCTGGCTCAAATCCTTAATAAATTTCAGCCCGCGGCTGGCCAGTTCATCGCCCGACGGAGCTAGGTCGCGCCAGATGGCTGCCGCCGCAGCCAGCTCCGGCTCGGGCTGGGCAAAGGACTCGATCGTTAACCATCCCTCATAGCCGATTTCCTTGAGTGTTGAGAGAGTGCCCCGCCAGTCGGTGTGGCCGGTCCCGGGAATGCCCCGGTCGTTCTCGGAAATGTGTACGTGGCCGAGGTCTTTGGCCACGGCACGAAGGGAATCGGCGGGATGCCGCTCTTCAATATTGGCATGAAACGTATCGAAGTGAATTCTCACATTGGGCTCGCCGATGTCGTGAACCAATTGAGCCGCGTCGCTCAGCGTGTTGAGGAAGTAAGTTTCGAAGCGGTTCAAAGGCTCGACGCACAGAGTGACGCCGAGTTCTTGCCCTCGCCGGGCGGCGGCACGAAGGCCGTCGACCGCCCATTCCCACTCATCCTGAGTCCTTCGTGTGCCCGTCATTACGCCGAGACCGGCATAGACTGGCCCGCAGATCAGGCGCGCGCCGAGCTCCGCCGTTCGTTCCACGCAGCGCGTGAGGAATTCTCCGCCGCGCGCCCGCACTTCGGGCTGCGGACTCACCAGGTTGACATCCCTCGGGAGCACACTGCACGTGGTCCGCTCGAGATGGAATTCGTCGAGGATACGCCTCACGGCAGGAATTTCGTTTGGTTCCTCGGGTGAAAGAAAAATCTCCACGCCGTCAAAACCCCAGTCGCGAATTCTGGAAAACAGAGGGCGTTGCTCTTCGCCCACCCGAGTAGTCCACACCATAGTGTTGACGCCGTATTTCATCGCTCGGCCTCCGAGTTGATCTTAATCTTTCTTTACGATATTCGGCATGGCGCATTCCGGGAAGGCCGAAATATAAGTATTACCCTGATATTGCAGGTCCTGGTGGATGCCGATCGCGGAAGTGTAGTAACCGTTCACCGCCATGTTTTTGAGGGTCGTGAAAAACCGTTCGAGTTCGGTTTGGGGAGCGCCCTCGTGGGCGGAGGCTTTGGCCAGCGCCGCAGCCAAGGAGCCCAATGAAGATTGTCCCGCTTCTTCCCGCATTAACCGCAATCCGTTCCGCCACCGGGCTTTCACAGCATCGCTGCTGGTTGCCACCATCAGGTCGGCAAACAAGCTTGCTTGCGCCTCATGGGCGCCAGGGGAATGAGCGTCCGCGGGAATGATCATTTCCATAAGCTGGTCAACGAGTTCGTTTTCTTTCGGAGTGAAAAATCGCAACTCGTAATCACTCGCAGACCATGCCGTGCCCGCAGCCGGATGGCAGAGCACAGCGCCCGGGGCGTCAAGTTTCGGCGCCAGGGCGCCCAGAGCGACGATTTTGATTGCCGTCCTTCGTTTCATCCGCAAATTTTCACCTCGGACTTTGGACACCACAGTTCGGACTATGCACTCACAGCCCGCCTCGCCGCTGTTGCATCTTGATATAGTCCGCCGCCCGCAACGAAAGCGCCATGATGGTGAGCGTGGGATTCTTCTCGCTGGAGGTGGTGAAACAACTCCCGTCAGTCACAAAAAGATTCTTCACCTCTCGCGCCTGGCAAAAACTGTTCAGGACGGAGGTCTTGGGATTCTTGCCCATGCGAATGGTTCCCACCTCATGGCTGGCAAATCCGCCCGGAGCGTGGCCGATGTTAGGAAACACCTCTCCTTTCAAATTCGAGCAAATGTCCAGCAGGCTCCGATTCTGGTCGCGCCAGAGGGCAAAATCGTTCTCGCTAAACCGGAAGCGCACCACAGGAATCGGGATTCCGTATTCGTCCACTTGGTTGGGCTCCGTTGCAACGTAGTTATTGGGGCGCGCCTCCACTTTCCCGAACGCGCCGAGCATCAGATAGGCTGGCTGCATCACCCGCACGCGTTCCTTATACGCGGCCCCGTAACCGTGCAGGCGCTGGGCATGATGGGGAAACATGTAGCTGGAAAAGTTGACCTGAAATCCCCACCCCCCTGCATAGTCCTTCTTCCCGGCCAGATGGTTGTAGCGGGGGATATAAACGTGGTCCGTCGCCCCGTCCTGATTGAAGGGGGCGGCTCCCTCAAGCTCCTTCAGATAAATATCGGCGCTGCCTCCGAGATGGCCATTCAGGTAACGGCCGACAACCCCATTGGAATTGGCCAGTCCATTCGGGTGTTGCGGCGAGCGCGAGTTGAGAAGCAGCCGCGCTGACTCCACTGTCGCGCCGCACACCACCACAATCCTGGCGCTGACCTCCTCCTCTTTCTTGGTATGGGTGTCCACAAAAGAGACGCCGCGGGCCTGGCCCTCCCGGTCCACCAGGATTTCGTGCGCCAGAGCATTCTGGCGCAAGGTGAAATTGCCCGTGGCCTGCGCCTTGGGTAACATCGCCACGGCGCTGTTGAACAGCGCCCCCACATCACAGCCGTCCATGCAGTGGCCGCAATAATGGCACGGAGGACGACCGTCATAGGGTACGGTCACCACCGCCTTGCGCACGCTGATGACGGAAATGCCCATCCTGCTTGTTGTGCGGTGAAGAATATGTTCGCTACAACGCCAGGGTATTGGCGGCAGATAATGTTTCCCCCCGGGCAGGATTTCGAGACCATCGTCCCGGCCACAGACGCCAATCATCTGTTCGATCCGGTCATAATAAGGCTCAATCTCTTCATAAGCCAGTGGCCAGTCTTCTTCGAGTCCGCTCAAGGAGCGTTCCTTGAAATCTCGCGCGGCGTAGCGAAGAGTCACCGCGTTCCAATGCACCGTCCGGCCGCCCAACACTCGCATTCGAGACACACTCACATTGTCGCAATCCTGATAGCGAATCGAAGTGGAAACGTCCTGGTTGAAAAGGGCCTGCTTCTCGCCGCGAAAGCCGCGGTACGGGAGTTCATAAGGCCAGGCGTGCGAAAGGAATTTCTCGAGCGGCACATCCTTCCCAGCCTCGAGCATGATGACCTTGGCTCCGCCCTCACAGAGCTCTTTGGCCATCACGCCCCCGGCGGCCCCCGACCCGATCAC
This sequence comes from Terriglobia bacterium, assembly GCA_035934315.1. GTDB lineage: Bacteria > Acidobacteriota > Terriglobia > UBA7540 > UBA7540 > DASYXZ01. Next base: position 13,101 of record DASYXZ010000090.1, read on the forward strand.
ACATACGTCGTAAATGGTCATAGCTTCCTTTTTATGGAGCGCAGAGAATATATTCGCACAATTTTACTCCAGCGAAAATCTTATAACGGCGGCGGAAGCGGCGGGCACCGTGAGGACGGTTTGGCCGACTTTGTCCGACCTCAGCGGCGTCCATTTCCCTTCCCACGAACCATTGTTAATGGACGCGCCACCGAGCGTCACGCCGGTTTTCGCCTCAAGGTCTCCGCTCGGCGCGGCCAGAAACATCACCGCGGCGCGCTTCGAAATTCCCTTCGCCACAACGGTCACATTCGCCTGGCGTGCGCCGGGGCCGTGATCCTTGTTGATGATGGTTACAAAAAGGTTCGCCGCGTCGCGCACGGCGTAGGCGGTCAGATTGATTCCCTCCGGATCGGAAATCGTGAGCCGTTCCACGGTCCCGTGACTGCCCAGAGCAAAGGCCTTGAGGGCGTAAGCCTTCGGATTGATCTGGAAATTTCCGGAGTGATCAAGAAATATCGTGTCGGTGTAAATCCAACGCTTGTTGTGAAAATTGACGCCCAGAGCTTGATGCGCAGCATGCCAGTGCATGTAATCCAGCGCCCACAACGCGGAAGCGAAAGCGTTGCTCGCGCCGTTAACTCCACCGGTATAGTCGTTACACTCAGTCATGCGGTAAGGCAACCCGCCCGCTACCACAGGTGCGAGGACGTGATCATAGAGCAGGGTGTAATGGGTCGAGACCCAGCCGGGCGACAGCATTGACTCGATGGCTTTCGCAATGCTGACTCCGGTGGCGCTTTGGCCGGAGTAGTCATGCTGGGTGACGAATCTTAAATTCATCTCCTTCGCATCTCGGGCGAAATGTTCCGTCCAGGAAGCGCCGTTGTAGTCAGTGTCCTTTGTCCCGGGGACGGGGTAATTCGAGCCCGTATCCGGTCCCGTGAGGCATGCCTCAGGAGCGGCATGGATAATCGCAGTGGCAAACGCCTTCCAGTCCGCCAGGTACGACGGATACGCCGTCCCAGGGACTCCAGGAGTAGTTTCGACGATCTTCGGATCGCGGGGATGGCCGGGGAAGGTATGAAAGGAATGCCAGTCAGGCTCGTTGCCGATCTCAAAGCAACTGAGTTGACCACTATAATGCTGCTGGATGTAACCGGCGATTGCGGCAGCGCCGGACGGGCTGCCATTGAGCAGGCGCAAGGTGTAGATCACCTTGACGTCGGCAGCCTTCGCGAACGCGAACAAGTGATCGACATCTTCCGGGCCCGGAACTGCGTATTCAGGGCCGTCGGCCGTGCCGCCGCCGACGCGAAGATCCTCAATACCGATCGTCCGGAACAGATCGATGAGCGGCTTGTTCTCCGCGCTGAAGAGATATCTTCCGTCTTTATCGGGCAGAAGGTTTGCCGTTTCAAAACTCAAACCGATAAAATCAGCCGGGATCGCAAACCCGGGAGCCCGCGCATCAATCATTAAGGTTATCGGTGACTGCGCCACCGCCGTGCCCGCCCAAATACAGCCGACCAAGACCGAAACTGGAATTCTTTTCGTCATTTCAACCTACTGATCGCGCAAGAACCTGTTCTTCGACCGGGAAGAGTTCATCAGACCTCTTCCCGGTCGAAATTGAAACGCGAACCAGTTTTCAGAAATAGAACTTGAGAGCCAGTTGCCCGAGCCGAGGATTGTTCCGCAACGACGTTGTTTTCCTGAATCCCTTGAGACTCGTAAAATTGAGTTGACCCGGGTTTCCAAATTGTGGTGTTGGGTGATTGTTCGCCAGCCCACACTTCAATCGCCCTTTGAGTTCGAAACCCTGAATGCCGGAAATTTATCGTAATTCGGCGTAAAAATTAACCCTCGAGCGCCTTCCCGTTGTCAACCTGCCTGTAGCACTCTAAGGCTGTATTGAGGACGGGTCAAGGCTCGGGCTCGAAGAGCAATCCGCTCCCATGGCCTCCGAAAAAAATCGTGCCAAACGCAAAGCTATGAGCGATCACCAATACAGCTTGAGCGCCAACTGAATTTCGCGCGGATCGAAGGCGCCGTCCCGAAGACTCGAGATTTTGCTGAAAGGCGTGTTGTTAAAATTCAAAAAGCCCGGCTGGCCGAACATCGGCGTATTGGTCAGATTGAAAACCTCGGTTCGGAACTCGAGGTGAGTCGCCTCCGAGAGGCGAAACTGCTTGAAGAGCGAGAAATCCAGGCGATGGATGCCCGGACCGTAGGCCTGCCGGCTTTGTCCTCCCAAGGGCGTATAATCGGTCTGCCCAATGATTGTGGCGGCGGGTGGTTGGGCGAACGCCGCCGGGTTGAGCCATTGGTTCACGTCGTGAGGGCCGGAGTACATGTTTTGGCCCGGCACCAGCAAGGCATTGCAGCCAAAATCAGACGTCGTTCCCTTTGGACAGCCAATGGTGAAAGGTTGGCCACCCTGCTCCGAAAGGACGGCGTTGATGCTCCATCCGCCCAGAAGTTGGTTGGCGGCTCCGCTGCTGTGGCTCAGGAACCGCCTGCCGGCACCGAAGGGCAATTGGTAGGATCCCGCCACGTGGACGATGTGAGTCACATCGGAACTGCACAAGTGATAATCGCCCTGGATTCCAAACCCAGGGAGATAAGGGGCGCGATTGTTGCCGCCGCCGGCGCCGCCGACCAGGGGCTCGTCGTCATCTCTGCACTTGGAATACGTGTAGTCGGCCAAGAGGCTCAGCCCTTGGCTGAGCTGGCGCCGATAAGTGACTTGGAGGGAGTTGTAATAGCTGGACGCTTGCGTGGTTTCATAGGTTGAACGCCGCAGGAAATCCGGGAACGGCACATATTTTTGGGGGTTCTGTCCCGGGGGCAGAATGATGCTGGGTTCATTCGCTCCCGTATCGGTGTCGAGATGGCGGCCTCCTGAACCGACGTAGGCGATATCCACCGTCTGGCTCGGCGTAAGTTGATATTGAAGGGTGAAATTATAGGCCTCCGTATAGGGAGTCAAAAAATTATACTGCCTTGCATTCAGTCCAAGTCCGTTGGCAACCACGTTGGCCGGAGTGAAGCTGATGGCGGACAAGCCGTTCTCGAGCGTGGCGATCGACCCGTTGGGAAACGTGATTGGCTGATAGGGATTCGGGCTGCTGTATCCAAAGTTGAACAGGAAAGGATAGTTGCGTCCCAGGTTGGGGCCAAACCCAATATTATCCAAGGCGCCGTAAAAAATACCGTATCCCGCCCGCACCACCAGCTTGGGGAGGAGCTGGTAGGCGAAGCCAACTCGCGGCGCAAAATTCGTTTTTTGGCCGTTGCCGAGCGTGAGGCCTGACGCGCACTGAAACGCGATGCCGTCGGTTTGGAGAAGCGTCGTAAACGAGGTGGATAGAGGTTCATTGCAGCGGCGTTTCGGGAGCAGGAATTCCGCGCTGCCGGGAGCCGCCGGGATAAAGTTACCCTGCGCTCCGTAAGTCTCCCAGTAGGGTGTGAAATAATCCCACCGCAGCCCCAGATTCAATGTGAGCTTTTGCGAAAGCCTCCAATCGTCGTTGAAGTAAAGGCCGACGTAGTTGCGCTGGTCGTCCGTGGCGGAGAAGTTTGAGGCCGAGACGTTGTCAGCGCCTCCGACGTTGTTATAGCCGCCGGGAACCGTGGAGGCAACAGGCGTCAAAAGTAATTGCGCAATCCCGACGTTGTTTCCGTCCAACTGGTTCGGAACCGAGGTATATGTGCCGGAGAAGCCAAAGTGACCGTGAGACGCGGTAGGCTGGATGATCCAGGCCCGAATATGATCGAACTGAATACCCGCCTTGATCGTGTGGCGGCCCTTCACCTTGGTGAGGTTCTCGGTCGCGTCGTACACCTGGGTGCGTTGAATCGTAGGCGTGAACTGATGTGTTCCCAGTTGTTGCAGTCCCCCAATCGAAATGTTGGGAAGCCCGCCGTTGTTGGGAATTTGAGGGATGCCCTGAATCCCGAACTGCGCCGGGATCCCCATCGTAGCCGCGGTGGGATTGACATTGATCTCCGGGTTTCTGTTATAGCCAAAGCGCGCCTCATTGATCATCGTCGAAGAAAACAAATGAGTCTCGCTGAGGGCCAGAGCGTCGTGTCCAAAGTTGCCGCTGTAACCGTCATTGTTATGGCCGTCGGCGAGGCCCGGAAGGGGGGAGGGGTTTACAAAGGGGTTGTTCTCCCAATCTACGACCTCGAAAATCTGGTCTTGGGCGGAGAAATTATGGTCGATCCGGGCGTCAAATTGGTTCGAATCGTTCAAAGTGACCGGGTCATACACGAAGTTTTGTAGAAAACCAGAGCCGGTCGGCGCGGGATACAGATTGAGCAGCTTGATCGCGTTCGGGTCCAGCCGGCCGGCCGGGAGCATATTGAGCAGGGCAATGGCGGCCGGGCTGGTGAAGTTCATCACGCCGGTCAAACTTCCCTGGTAGAAGGGATCGCGGACCTGCCCCGTTGCCGTGGCCGGCAAACCTGACAAAGGGTCCGTCTTCCCTTTCGTGACGTTCCGCGTGGTGGCCGGATCAAGAACGGTCCCCAAAGGAAAAGTCCGCCCCAAGTCATCGGTCGTCGGCTTGCCAGATTGATCCAGAATCAAGTCCTGCAAGTTGGCATAGCCGCTGTTCCGCATGGTGGCGGTAGGCACGGTCTCCTGGAAAGGACTTGCCGAGCGTGTGCGTACGCCCTGCCACTCGAAAAAGAAGAAGGTCTTGTTCCTGCCGTTGTACACATGAGGTATATCGACCGGACCTCCCAGCGTGAAGCCAAATTGGTTCAGCCGAAATTCCCCTTTTGGGGTTCCCGTGGCGTTTTCAAAGAATTGGGCCGCGTCCAGTTTGTCATTGCGCACAAATTCCCAGGCGTCGCCGAGAAGGCGATTGGTTCCTGACTTGATGGTGGCATTCACCACGGCGCCGGCCGAGTGCCCAAACTCCGCGCTGTAGTCGTTGGTTTGAACTTTGAACTCCTGGATGGCATCTGGAGGAGGAAGGATTGTGTAATTCTGGCCGGCAAAGAAAAACTCATTGTTGTTGTCGATGCCATTGAGCCGAAAATCGTTCTGTCCGCCGCGGATTCCATTGGCCGAAAAAGCTCCGCCGGTCTGCGGCGCATTACCCGCTTGCACGGTCACGCCAGCGACAAGCTGAGCGAGTTCCGTCCAATTCCTGCCATTCAGCGGCAGGTCGTTGACCTCCGAATTCCCGATGGTTTGCCCGCGCGAAGCGTTTTGGGTTTGCAGAAGGGGCGTGGCCGCCTTGACTTCGACGGCCTGTGTCACCTTGCCAGGCACCAGCACGAAATCCGCCAGGACGTCTTCCTGCACGTGCACTGGCATGTGGACGCGAGTCGCTCTCCGGAACCCCTGCAATTGTACGCTCGCGGTGTATGAGCCAATCTTAAGAGCCGGAAAAACATATTGACCGCTGGATCCTGTGATCGTGGTGAGCGTGAAGCCCGTCCCCTCGTTGGTCAGCGTGACCTTCGCACCAGGGACGACAGCCCCGGAAGAGTCGCGAACCGTTCCAAGAATCCTTCCCGTATCAATCTGCGCTTTGCACAGCGGATTGCCCGCCACCAGCCAGCAGACCAGCACGGCTCCCAACGCACGAAGCACTCTCGCCACGATTCGATTTCGCATTTGGATTCTCCTTATCGATAGAAACGACCGCAAGACCAGGGACGCCAAGGCTCAAACGCGCCAACAATCAGCCAGTGGGGCGACTATAAATAACGTCGAAATTTGGATCTCAAGTGAAATCTGATATCTCATATATTTCTCAAGATAAAACATTTAAACATTTTTTTCAATCGCTCGTCCAGGCTCAACCTTCGCAATTGAATGGTCATTTCGCGTCACACTCTGGCGCGGCGGCTCCCTTGAAGATCTACGTGTTCCAATCAATGCCGGGTCTCTTCGAAAGACACCAGGTGTGAAACGGCATAAGAAGGCCAAATTAAACTTCCACCGACGCTGCTCGTGACAAACAATATCGTCGTTGCAAGGCCGCCAGGCGACACACTTGCCCGAATCGCACTTTGTCTATCATGACGGAATATATTTGTCAAGAGCTTTTTTATGACTGTATAATGCACATACGGTCTTTTATATCAACTATTGATTGTTGAGATGAGAGGTTTGCCAGATTCGAAACAAGAAGAAGTCGCCACAAATCGCTCACCAAAGAGGAAAGTATTTGATTGGTCGTTTAGCAATCTGCTCGATTCTTGATTGGTTCCGCATATAATGGGGGTTATGAGCAGAAGATCAGATGACACTCGCAACGCCAATTCAAGACCAGACCGGATTCTTCGCCTCCTCCAAGAAACTGGTTTGGTCTCCATCCATCAACTCTGCAACGACCTGGACGTATCGATTGCCACCGTGCGACGAGACTTACGCCACCTGGAAAACCAGAACCTTTTGCGGAGAACGCACGGAGGCGCGACCTGCATCGAACCACTGCTTTATGAGCCCTTCCGCCGCGATTCATCTTTCCAAGAGCAGATCGAGCGCTGCTCGGACGAAAAGCGAAAGATCGCTTTGGCTGCGGCCGAATTGGTGGAAGACGGTGACACAATTGCGATGACTGCAGGAACCACAACCACCCTGGTAGCACGCAGCATCCGGCAGCGGCAAGGAGTAACGGTTGTCACCAACACCGTCAACATCGCCATGGAATTGAGCAAAAGGAAAGATTTGGCGATTTTTGTCACGGGAGGACACCTTCGCGGTGACTGGTTTTCTCTGGTCGGGTCCGCTGCGGTCCAAGCCATGACTCGCATATATGTCGAGAAGGTTTTCATTGGGGTGAATGGTATCGATGCTGAGAAAGGCTTGACCTGCTTCAATCCTGAAGAGGCGGCACTGAACAGGACAATGATCCAGCAGGCCCGGAAAAAGATTGTGGTCGCCGATCACACAAAGTTGGGGCTCGTAACGAGTTGTTTGATTTGTCCTTTGCGCGAAGCTGATATTCTTATTACTGACAGCGGCGCTACAGATAAGGCAATCGAGCCTTTTGTGCAAAATGGTCTCGAAGTGCGGCGTGTATAACCAACAATTTTAATTGATCGGTCCTCATGCCACATATATTAGTGATTGTTTTAGGCAATATCGCTCACACAAGTCTTGACATTGCTATCGTTTAGGCGGACTATGCGCAAGGACATAATGCCGATTGAACTCGATCTGAGTACTGCACTCTTAAACGGCAAGGACGTTCGAATGAGAGAGGTTTCTATCCGCGGCCTCGAGCATGTTTTTCTAAATGAAAAGGCGAGAATAGCGCTCAATCCGTCAACGACAGTCTATCGGGTCCATTATTTTACGCCCGTGCCCGAAGGCACGAGCGGTGGTTTGTTTTGCGGATTGACGGTCATCCAGCCTGGAATGGTCGATGACGAATACTTCATGACGCGGGGCCACCTGCATGCGAACCGGGAGCGCGGGGAATGTTACTTGACCATTGCCGGCGAGGGAGCATTACTGCTCATGGACGAGGGCCGACGAACCTGGTTTGAGGCTATGAAGCCCGGCACCATCCACTACATTCCAGGCCACACGGCCCACCGCGTCGCAAATACGGGTCTCACGTCGCTTTCTTTCTTCGCGTGCTGGCCCAGCGATGCCGGCCACGATTACGAAAGTATTGCGAGATGCGGATTCAGCGCTCGTCTGCGCAAAATAAATGGACAGCCAAAACTGGTGGAGGCGCCATGAAGGCTCTCGCTCTGGATCTCGGAGGAGGTCATGCCGCGTGTGCGGTTGTTGAAGACCGCACTCTAGTTGTCTCCGAGAGAATCGCTTTGCGAGAGTCCACCAACCTCGGTTGTGTGTTGCCTCATGTCACAGAATGCCTGAAGAGGTTACTACAGGACTGCCGGATGCAGGCCTCTGAGTGCTCGGGCGTCAGCGTTAGTTTCTGCGGCATCGTGTCCCCGTATCCCGCACAAATCCTCTCGACGCTGGGGAAGTATGTGGATGGTCCGGGCTTGGATCTCCCTCTCTGGGCGAAGAACGCTTTTGGCATCCCGATGGTAATCGAGAATGACGCGCGCATGGCGCTGTTAGGTGAATGGTACGCAGGCTCAGTGCAAGGCTTTGAGGATGCCGTGATGATTACGCTCGGTACCGGCATCGGCGGAGCGGCGATGGTTGGGGGCCGCTTGCTCCGGGGCAAACACTTCCAGGCGGGTTGTTTGGGTGGCCATTTGACGGTCGCTTATGGTGGCCGCGAATGCAAGTGCGGCAACATCGGTTGCGCGGAGGCGGAAGCGTCTACCTGGGCTCTTCCTGCGATCTGCCGTGAGTGGCCCGGTTTCGAATCCAGCTCTCTGGCGCGCGAAGAGGTAATCGACTTTGCCATTTTGTTTCGTCACGCTACGGCAGGAGATCGAGTGGCCTGCGAAGTCCGTGACCGATGTTTACGGGTATGGTCCTCGTGCGCCGTATCGATGGCTCATGCGTACAGCCCTGAGGTCATTGCATTGGGCGGAGGGGTGCTGGAAAGCGCGTCCGAAATCCTTCCAGTGATCGAGCCCTGGGTGCAAGACCACGTTTGGTCACCGTGGGGGCTGGTTCAAGTGCGGCGCGCGAAACTAGGTGAGGAAGCCGCACTCTTGGGCGCCGTCCCACTTCTTCAAACTATTCTCAAATGAACACTGTCGCCAATTACGACAAAACGCCGACCATCACAGTGAGTTCAGACCCGTCGGAATGCGCCTTGGGATGGGACGAGGTGGCGGATCGCTTGCGGGGTTTTCTTCCCGCCGGCCGATGTGTTCTTTGCATTGAAACCTATCCCGGAGTCTTTGAACGCGAAATCGAACAGGCGCTCGCGCGGCGTCTTCGGCCCGTGCAGATCCTGCGCTCCCAGTGCTGCTATAAGCCTTCGGCGGAAATTAATCAGATCGCAGCGCCGTTTCTGACGGACGATCCAGTTTTCGGCCGGATGAGCTACCTTGAGCTCACGGATTATATTGATCCCAATCGTCTCGCCGCCGCCCGCCAAACAGTCAGCGAGTGGTCACGAGGATTGCTGTTGGTGATTGGAACCGGCGCTGCGGTGATTTCACCAAACGCCGACGTGCTCGTTTACGCTGACCTGGCGCGCTGGGAAATCCAGCAGCGCCAGAGGCGGGGCCAAATCTCCAGTTTGGGCGTGAACGACGCCGGAGCCAAGCCGTCTGTGCTTTACAAAAGAGGTTTCTTTCTGGATTGGCGTCTCGCCGACAACCTGAAGCGCGCTTTGCTGCCCCGCATCAACTTCTTGCTGGATACCAATGACATGCGAACCCCGAAGATAATCAGCGGCGAAGCGCTGCACCGCGCGCTTCGCAAAACGGTCGAGCGCCCGTTCCGCCTGGTCCCCTTTTTTGATCCTGGTCCATGGGGGGGGCAGTGGATACGAAAGGTCTGCGCGTTGAATGGTGATGCGCCCAACTACGCCTGGTGCTTCGATTGTGTTCCCGAGGAGAATAGTTTGCTGTTGGGTTTTGGGAATCGACGCATGGAGATTCCTGCGGTTGACCTCGTATTCACTCATCCGCGAGAGCTGCTTGGGGATGCCGTCCATGCGCGGTTTGGGGCGGAATTTCCCATCCGCTTTGATTTCCTCGATACGATGGACGGGGGAAATCTGTCGCTTCAGGTTCATCCCACTACGGAGTACATTCGCAGCCATTTCGGCCTGTACTATACCCAGGATGAAAGCTATTACATTCTTGACGCAGATCAAGGAGCGGCCGTGTATTTGGGATTGAAGGATGAGGTTAATCCGGAATCCATGTTGCGTGATCTGGAATTGGCTGAAAATCCCGATTGCGCGTTCCCAGCCGATCGGTATGTCAACCAGTTTCCGGCGCACAAGCACGATCACTTCCTCATTCCCGCGGGGACCGTCCACTGCTCGGGACGGAACTGCATGGTTCTGGAGATTAGCGCCACACCCTACATTTTCACGTTTAAGCTTTGGGACTGGGGTCGGCTGGGTTTGGATGGAGAGCCACGCCCGATCCATATCGATCACGGCAAAAGAAACATTCAGTGGGATCGGCGCACGCGGTGGGTGAAGGGAAATCTGTTGAACCAAATCCAACCCCTCAGCTCGGGTGAAGGTTGGTTGGAAGAAAGGACAGGTCTCCACGAGATGGAATTCATTGAAACGCGGAGGTGCTGGTTTACAGGTAAGATAATCCACCATACTCGTGGTGGAGTGAACGTCCTCAACCTGGTCGAAGGTGATGAAGCGGTTGTGGAGAGCCCCGGGCACGCGTTTGAACCTTTCGTCGTCCATTACGCCGAAACTTTCGTGGTGCCGGCGGCGGTCGGTCCCTACACCATAACCCCTTTCGGATCTGCGCAGGGCAAACGATGTGCGACGATCAAAGCCTTTGTCAGGACGAGCGCATGAGATTTGACCCTGCTCTCGACGTCAAGATTACCCGGCAACCGATGGGTTTCGAGTACGGCCTCCACGTCTTTGGCCCCAAAACCGAATACCGAAGCCTCGACGCGATCCGATGGGGTTTGTTCAACCCGGCTTGCCAGGGCCCCGATCCTGTTTACGCCATCGCCATGGGTGTGGGTAAGGAGGACCAACGCGAAGAGCTTTGCCGGCGGAACCTACTGTTTGGAGTTGTCACTTACGCAGCCGGACGGCTGGGCGGCGAACCGGTGCGAAGCCCGGGGCATCTCCACAAGGTTTCACGCCATAATAATTGTTCTGCCCCGGAGATATTTGAAATCTGGGAGGGGTGCGCAGTCATTTACATGCAGGAATTCGCGGCCCATAACGCCGGACGTTGTTTTGAGGTAGAAGCGAAAGCCGGAGACGTCGTCGTTGTGCCGCCGGCATGGGCACATGCCGCCATCAGCACCGACCCGACTGACCCGCTGACTTTCGGTGCATGGTGCGACCGTGATTACGGATTTGTGTATGACGAACTGCGAGCTCGGAAAGGACTTGCCTGGTATCCAGTTTTGGAGAACGGATCCTTGCAATGGCAAAGGAACACACGATACCAGGAAAGCCGACTCGAGATCGTTGCCGCAAGAACCTATCCCGAACTTGGTTTGCCAGGCCGCAAGCCGATTTATGCGCGCTTTGAAGATTCCCCCGAGTCTGTGCAGTGGGTTTCTGAGCCGCAGCTTGTCCGAAGTGTTTGGCCGCAATTCCATCCATGAATCAGGAGCCAACCCAATCGTGAGGCAGGCATCAGCGGTCGAGGGAGATGCGAAGGAAAGAGGAGCACGGACTTACGTGTATCTGGTCTCGGCGGTGGCAGCGCTGGGAGGTTTGCTTTTCGGTTTTGACACTGCAGTCATCAACGGGGCTATTGTCTTTCTAAGACGAGACTTTCACCTTTCGGATTTTCAGACTGAATGGGCCGCCGGCAGTCTACTGCTGGGGTGCGTGATTGGCGCTTTCGCTGGTGGAAGCCTCAGTGATCGGTTGGGAAGGAAGAAACTCCTTCTGGCCGCCGCGTCGATTTTCGTTCTTTCCGCATTCGGAGCCGCTTTACCGAAAAACCTGGCCGAGTTTATCGCTGCCCGCCTCCTGGGAGGTCTGGCAATCGGAGTGGTGTCCGCGCTGTCGCCGCTTTACATTGCTGAAATTTCGCCTCCTTCCATTCGCGGCCGCCTTGTCACCCTGAATCAGCTTGCGATTGTTACGGGCATTCTCTGCGCGTTCTTTATAAACTGGCTTCTTGCCAGTCTCGGCCCTCATAGCTGGCGTTGGATGTTCATGGCCGCTAGTGTGCCCTCGCTGGTTTTCTTCTTCAGTCTCCTAGCCGTTCCGGAGAGCCCTCGGTGGCTGATCCAACGGTCGAGACTTAAGGAAGCGGTCACCATCCTGAGCTGGTTATGTGGAGACGAGCAAGCTCCATTGCAAGTCGAGGAGATCCGCAAGACCATCGCGGAGGAACAGGCCTATTCACTGTCAGCACTGCTTCGCCCGCCGCTCCGCCATCCTACAATGATTGCTGTAACTCTGGCGGTGTTGTCTCAAGTGACGGGAATTAATACCATCATGTATTACGGCTCCGTCATCTTCACCGAACAGGTCAAGAGCCAGGGGGCCTTTTCCGCGCTTGGTGCCAACGTGATCATTGGCGCTGTGAACTTCGCCGGAACCATCCTGGCCCTCCTTTTTATTGATCGGCTCGGCAGAAAGCCGTTGTTGATGTTCTCGGCAGGAGGAATGGGAATTTCCCTCACTGCGATCGGATTCGCCTTTCTGGTCCACCCCGCCCCTTCGACCCTGATTCTTGGGCTGATTCTTTCATACGTCGCGTGTTTCGCCGTGGGCCTGGGACCCGGGTCGTGGCTCTTGATGTCTGAATTATTCCCGACTCCGGTTCGTGGACGCGCCATGTCAATTGCCACGCTCAGTCTTTGGGTGGCCTGCCTGGTTGTCACGCTGACCTTTCTTTCTCTCGTCTCACTCCTGGGAGCTTCCGAGGCCTTTGGGATATACGCTCTTCTTTGTGCGGTGGCGTTCTTTTTTGTCTGGAAATTCACCCCGGAAACAAAAGGAAAGGCACTCGAACAGATCGAGCGGCTCTGGGTCGGCCACCAGGGCTGAGGTCCGGCTCGCGTCGTTCACCGACTTGTACGGTCCAGACCTGGCCAAGCTCGAAGTTCGAGCCTTGGTCGATCGCCCAGATGCTTTGAGAGTTTGTCCCGAAAAACTTGGCGTACTGCTGCTGCGGAAGAGCCGAATGGAGCTCAGCCACGTTGCGGACAAAGATACCTTTGAACTGCACCCCGCCGCCACCGCACGAGGCAAGAAAAGAAACGCACAAAACAAGAATGAAGCGCCTTTTGAAAGCGGCTCGCATCTGCGGTCGATGCGGAAGGGGCGATTCGTGAATCGCCCCTTCCGCAATGCTAAAAGAAAAACTTCAGCGAAACCTGCATGATCCTCGGGAAATTGTTCTGGTACGCTCTGATTGTGCCGAAGCCCGACCATTGAGCGCAACTCGGGATAGTTGTGGGTCCGCATATCTTGTCATGGGTGTTGGTGTCCGGCCCCGGAAAGAGCGGCGTGTTCATCAGGTTAAATGCGTCCCATCGCAACTGAAGCCGCTTCGATTCCGTCAGTTGGAATTCCTTTTGCATCGTCATGTCGAGGTTCGGGATGTAGGGCTGGCGCAGATAACTCACCCGGTCCGGCTGGTTCCCCTGGCTAAGCAATGGCTGGTTGGTATAGCAGTTCTGGGGCTGCCCACTGCAGTTATAGACCCACTGCGAAAGGGTTGGCCCGCCGTCAGGCACCATGCTGTGGGTGGAGACGTGCCACCCGCCCGGGATGTCTTCTGGAAAGCCGGTTGAATCGGAGAAGATCCAGTTCATCCTCCAGTTATTCACCACCTCTCCCCACACGCCCGAAGCGTTGGAAATGAAACGGGAGCCCTTCCCGATCGGGAGGTCCCATTCGCCAGCGAAGGTCAAAACGTGTGTGCGGTCGTAGCTCATCAGCTGATAGATTCCGCGGGGGTCCTGCCAGGGCCAGCCGTTTCTATACTTGGTAAGCTGCATATTCTTCGAATAGGTGTATGCGAGCTGGTAGCTCAATCCGTGGCCGCTCCGCTTGTCCATCTTCACTTGCAGGGAATCGTACCAACTCTTGCCAAAAGGATCGGTGAAATTGCCGACGGCCCCGGCGCCAAACTGGCTGAGCGCGGGCAGCAAATGTTCCGCGATGACCGTGGAGCTGTTTCCGATGCCGGTCGAGGTGGGCACGGCGCCGAAAAAGGGGTTGGGGACCTTTGCGTTGAGGTCACCGGCCAGGGTTGAGTTGTAGTTATTCTGCAGCAAGTCAAAATAACCGGAGTCCAGGGGCAACTGATTGATCCAGGTGTGGAAGCCCTGCGTGCGCAGCGCTCTTGCGTAATTGCCGGCGTACTTCACGCTCAGCACGGTGTTGTGGGGAAGTTGGTGCTGAAACCCGAACGACATGATGGTTGAGCGCGGGATCTTGCGTTGCGGAAAATCGAGAGACATGCTATTGCCCACATTGGTCAGCAGGCCCGCGCTTGAGTCCGGTGGCTCTTGGGCGCCGAAGGGATAGGGCGTGCCGCTACGGAAAAGGTTGGAGGGGTCCACTGTGTTAGTGCCGGTAGCGAGGTACGGGGTGTTGATAGTGAAGCCGGTCCTTGTGCCGGCCTCTATGCCGTAAGCAAACACGTAGCCCCAGCCGCCACGAAGCACGGTCTTCGAGTTAATCGCGTAAGCGAATCCAATCCTGGGCGCAAGATTACTCCAGTCTATATTGTAGGCATTCCGTGGCTGGCCATTCGTGCCAGCAAACAGAATCCCTCCATAAACGGTGCCGGGGTTAATCGCCGGGCCGAAGGTAACGCCGAGGTCGGTCTGAATCGCCTGCGTTGCCGCCTGCCAAGCGGCAATGTTCTTCGGGTTGGTGATGTTAGCTTGATAAATGGGATTATTCGTGAGCGGGTTGACGCAGGTCAGGCACATGCCGCGATTGAGGCCATTGAAGCGGTCTACCACGCCGCCCAGCACGTCGTACCGCAAGCCGATATTCAGCGTCAGGCGGCGGCTGGCCCTCCAATTGTCCTGGGCGTAAATCGCCCATTCGGGAATGGTCTCATACAGTGTGTGCTGCCAGTCTACACCGCCGCTGGTAGGATATCCCAGCAGGAGGGAGGCGGCGCCAAAGCCGTCGGTTTTTCCCCTGGCCGTGGGGTTATTCTGAGTGGGGCCGTCGCCGAAACTGAAAGTTCCGTTGGGATGTCCGACATCGAAAGGATTGGCGAAATTCCATCGGCCCAGCTCGCCTCCAAACTCGATGCTGTGCGCCCCATGAATTTTTGTGAAGTCCACATCGAGCACCATGGTCTGGTTCATCTGCGCGGTCAGCCCGTTGCCAATGATGGTTGCCTCGTTGTCGGCAACACTAACCTCGGGCAGCACATCTCTCGATGCGATGCCAACGTGAGGCATGGTGAGCCCGATTGAGGCGGGAGTGGGCAAGACAGGATTCCCGTTCGGGAAACGCTGTGAGTAACGCGTAAAGGAAAGCTTGAAGTCGCCCACCATGGTTGGCGAAAAGACATGAGTCAAATCCTGACTGATGACGATGTTCGTCCGCATGGAATGGATGTCGCCACGCATCGCCGGCCCGACGAAGCCGCTCGAATCGCGCAACTCGTGCCCCTTTT
The DNA here is from genome assembly GCA_035934315.1 of Terriglobia bacterium. GTDB lineage: Bacteria > Acidobacteriota > Terriglobia > UBA7540 > UBA7540 > DASYXZ01. The sequence goes on from DASYXZ010000090.1 coordinate 28,269, forward strand.
GCCACTCAAACGAGCTGTACATCTTTGTCCGGTCGCTGAGGCTGTAGTCCACACGGCCCATCGGCTGGTAATAATCGTAGGCGTCCGGGTTCCTCGCAATGTAGTTGTTGGTGAGCGAGTTGATGTTGGTATTGGGCAACGGGTAGTAATTCAGGATCACGGCACCCGTGGCATTAATGCCGGGAATCGTGACGCCGTTCACGACTTGGGTGGTCGCCGGAATGCTGTCATTCGGGAACGGTTGGCGCGAGTAGTTATTGTTCTTGCAGTTTCCGACGGTACCCCCTGGGGAGTTGCAGACTGTGGTGAGGGGGTTGTAAATGGTGAATCCGGTTTTCGTAAAATCAACGCCTTGGCCGGACTGCGGGTGCAAATAGGCCGGCGGCACGGTGGTGAGCACGGTGAAGGGGATATGTTCCCAATAGCCCTCGAAGCTGCCGAAGAAGAAGAGCTTATCGTGTTTGATCGGCCCGCCCAACGTCCCGCCATACTGGTGCTGGATCTTGTTCGCTGTCGGGAGACCAGCGATGTTGCTCTCAAAGTCGTTGGCGTTCAGCGCCCCGTTTTCGAGGTATTCGAAAATGTCGCCGTGATAGCGGTTATTCCCGGACTTGGTGACGATGTTCATGGACCCGCCAGCCGAGTGGCCGTACTTGGCGTCATAAGTGTTCGACTGGACGTTCACTTCTTGAATGGCGTCAACGCTCGGGGCCGTCTCCCAGCTGCCTTCTTCCCCGAAACCACCCATCATCGAGATGTTCGTGCCATTCAGCGTGAAGCTGTTGTAGCCCTGCACGCCGCCGCCTATCGAATAATTGTTCGATACGTCCCAGCCCCGCGTTCCTGAGTATCCGGAGGCTCCGAATTGCTGCTGGATAAACTGCGATCCGGGTGTTGTCCCGAGCAGCATATAGATTTGGCGTCCGTTGAGCGGGATGTTTTCGATTTCGCGTCCAGTCAGAACGTTTGCACTGGAGCCGCTGGCCGTGTTGATCTGCGTCGGGGCGGCGGTGACCGTGACTTCCTGGGACACGGCGCCAACTTGAAGTTGAAAATTTAATCCATAGCTCTGAGAGGCCTGCAACAAAACCTTCTCCTGCACGCGAGTCTTGAATCCCGTGGCCTTGACCGTCACGGTGTAAAGGCCCGGAAGCACATAAGGAATAAAATAGACGCCCGAACTGTCTGTCTTTCCCGTATAAGTCTGGTGGGTGTCGTTCATGACGGCTGTAATCGTCGCGTCGGGAACGACAGCGCCCGAAGGGTCGGTGACCTGCCCGGTCAGCGCAGAACGAAACTCCTGCGCGCCAGCGATTGAGGTAAACAGAAAAAAGCAGGCAAATCCAGCCCCGACAACGCGGAGCACTCTTGGCAGAGTCCGATTTCTCATTTGGATTCTCCTTATCCGATAGAAATGACCTCGAGGCCCGCGACGCAAACGCACCTACACTCCAACATTCAATGCGGCGATTATAGGTGTCGAAATGGGCGTGTCAAGTGAAATTTGATATCTGAAATTCTTGATATAGAGGGTAACTGGACGCCGGCGTCATCGTGAAGGAGCGACAGAACTGAACCACCTCGTCAGCGTCCGAAGCTGGGCTGATCTGCGAACTTTGCCGACGAGGCTCACGGAGCTTTCGGTGATCCTGCTTGTGCCGGCGGCGAGCAAAAACCTCATCGACGGACGGTTCCTCTCTTACTGTTCGACCCTGAGCATGACCACGCCATGTCTTGGCACGCTCGTCGTGAAGTTTCCTTTAAAAGTATCCAGGTCTTTATGAGCCCAAAGATCGCGCACCTTCGCAGGACGCGTGATGCCGATGTCTTTGAAGTTTAGCGTCATGGTCATTTCATGTTCGTCACGGTTGAACAGCCCCACTGCCTTGCTGCCATCCGCAAGAGGTTTCATCCAGATTTCGAGCGGGCCCTCCTCCCACACCCGATGCCCCTGGATTCCTGCCGGGTCCTGGTTGACCGCAATCACTTCCCGATTGGTCAGGATCGCCAGCGTTTCCGGAGTCATGCTTGTCAGATCGTTACTGGCAAATAGAGGAGCAGCCAGCAGACTCCATAGGCTCATCTGGGTACGGTATTCTTCACTCGGCATCCCCCCGTTTCCGACCTCCAGCATATCGGGATCATTCCAGTGGCCGGGTCTGGCATATTTTTCAAGCCCATTCTGCTCAAAGCCGATGTTGGACATGCTGAGATAATTATTCTGAATATCGCCCGTGGTCCTCCACATACTGGCCCCCACCGAAGGTCCCCACTTCCAAACGTCCTGCATACCGTATTCGCAGAGGCTGAAGAGAATTGGTCGGCCCGTGCGCAGCAGAGCCTGATGGAATTTTTCATACGCTGCCCGCATCTGGTCCGGTTTATAAACCATGCTCCCGCTGCACCAGTCGTATTTGACGAAATCAATTCCCCAGCGCGCAAAGGTCTCCGCATCCTGCTGCTCGTGCCCGTAACTTGCTTCCCGGCCGGAACAGGTGACAGGCCCTGGGCTCGTATGAATCCCGACTTTCAAGCCCAAACTGTGAATGTAGTCGCACAGCGCTTTCATGTCCGGGAACTTCAGAATGTTCGGTTCAAACAAACCCTGAGCATCGTGGTAACCTTCCCACCCGCCATCGATGACCGCGTACTCGTACCCCGCAGCCTTTAAGCCGGTGTCCACAAGCGCCTCGGCCTGCGCCCGGACGATCGCGTCATTGATGTTGAGATGAAAGTGATTCCAGGTATTCCAGCCCATTGGCGGAGTGCGCGCCAACTCAGACGGTTGCGCGAGGCCTGTCATCGCCACAAAAGAAAATAGAACCAGCATCAGTAATCGGAAAAGTTTGCGTAGCATTGGGGGCCTCTTTCAAAATTTTGAATTCAGAATCCACCACTATCGTTTCTGCTAGGGTCTGGTCTGGCTTTCCGGCCCGACTCCAATCCGGTGAACAACGATGTGGGCTGGCCTAAGTCCGCGGGCGCGCGCAATAATTTTAATAGTGCCGGGATGATCCGTTGACCTTACCAGGACCATGCACAGACCTCTAAAGTCTTGACGTTGGCTGGTAACATTCGCCTCATGACTTGCGGGATTGCCGTTGGACATGCCGGCCAGTGTCCCAAGCCCGGAAACCGAGAACTGTATCAGAATGGCGGCATCTGGCACAACACGCACATTGGCGTCGGCGGTTGGTTGAAAGCTGGGCGGTGTTTTGATACCCTTGCTTTAACCTCTGACGGGACGATCTCCCGGTCCCATTCCGAGGCATACAGACTTTTCGATAATTCATAAAGGGCATCTGATGAAGAATGAAAACGATAAAAGATCACGCAGGGAATTTCTCAAGACAGGAGCGGAGGTCGTGGGGGCCGCGGCCTTGGGAGCCGGCCCGCTTCCGCTACTTGGCGGGACTCCTCTCGATCCGCCCAGGCCGAATTTCATTTTCGTGACCACCGACGGTCATCGGCCGGTCGCCCTGAGTCTGAACGGCAATGAAATTGTCAAGACTCCCAATTTTGACCGCATCGGGCGCGAAGGGATTCAATTCCGCAATTCATTCGTCGTCAACGCTCTTTGCCTCCCATCGCGCGCCACCGCCCTCACCGGCCTTTACTCCCACAATACTGGATGCGTGGATAACAAAAACCGCGCGATTCCCCAGGATGTTCCGCTCTTCACCGACCTCCTGCGCACTGCCGGCTATGAATTGGGGTTATTTGGGAAAGCGCATGTCAGGGGACTTGGAGAACGGTACTGGGACTACTATTTTGGTTTTCCCGGCGCGGCCACCGACTATTTCTGGCCGGTAATCCAAGAAGGTTCCCAGGGCAAGCTCGAAAAACCCAAGGTCCACGAAGGGTATGTGGACGATGTGGTCACCGATCGCGCGGTCGAGTGGCTCAAGCAAAAGCGGGACAAGCCCTTCTGCCTCATCCTGTGGATTCAGTCACCTCACGCTCCTTTTTTCCGAGCCCGACGATATCTCGATTTGTATAACGGCGTGACGATTCCGAAGCCCAACACTTTCGACGACGACCTCAAAGGATATCCTGGCAAGCCGCGGGCCTTTGCCGATGCGGATGACAGCATCGGCACTTATGTCAAGCACTCTCAGACCAAGGGCAACTGCGCGCGGTCACTTGAGGAACTCACCAAGGATTATTACGCCGGCATCGTGGGAGCGGACGACAACTTCGGCAAGATTTTTCAGGCGCTCAGCGACCTCGGGCAGCTTGATGACACGGCGATCTTGTTCTCCTCGGACCACGGCTTCTTCCTCGGCGAATGGCGAAAATACGACAAGCGCTTCATGCACGAGCCGTCCATTCGCGCCCCCATGTTGATCCGCTATCCCAGGATGATCCGCGCCGGGTCGGTCGCGGACCCGATGGTTCTGAATCTTGATATCGCTCCAACCTTCCTCGATCTGGCGGGGGTCAAAGTGCCCGAGTGGATGCAGGGTCGGAGCATGGTGCCGTTTCTGAAAGGCGAAGTGCCGGAAAACTGGCGCAAGGACTGGCTCTACGAATATTACGAATACCCCGGCCCGCACAATGTGCGCAAGAACCGCGGCGTCCGGACGGAGCGGTACAAGCTCATTCACTATTACGAAGCGCCGGAGGAGTTCGAACTGTACGACCTGCAAGAAGATCCCGGCGAACTCCAGAATCTCTACGGGGACCCGCGCTACTCGGCGCTTGCCCGGCAGCTTCGCCAGAGGATCGACGAACTGCGGAAAGAAACCGGCGACCATTACATCTACGAGGAGCCGTCGCCGGTCGAAAGGCCCGGCTCGGCGCGCGGGCCGCAGTCATGACAAAAAGGAAGGGGCCGCGGCCATGGACTCCTGCGCGCCGCTTGAGCGTATAATTCCCAAAGACGATTCTTGAACTGGTTTTGTTCGTGAATTTAAAAGGAACAGAGTATTACGCACCAGGCCGGGAATCTCGCGGTTGCGATCCTTGCCGATGGGGAGGTGAATGATGAAGGCTTTGGTCACGGCGCTTGCAGCACTGCTGGGTCTCGCGGGTGGGGCGCTCACGGTTGCGGGGTTGGGCGCGGTGCCGCCGCAGGTCGCAACAGCCCACGCGCCCGCGGGCATCGAGAAGGTGAAGCACATCATCTGGATCATTCAGGAGAACCATTCTTTCGACAATTATTTCGGCACATATCCTGGCGCGGACGGCCTTCCGCCCGGCACGTGCGCGCCCGTGCTGCCCGGATCGGCTCGTTGCATCGCTCCCTTTCACATGCTTGCGGCCATGCCGCCCTGTGACTTGGCGCACCGCTGGGTGATCGCCCACGCCGCCTATGACCACGGTGCCATGGACGGCTTCGTCTGGGCGGAAGGCACGCCTTACACGATGGGCTACTACGATGAACGCGACATCCCCAATTACTGGAACTATGCCCGCCACTTCACTTTATGCGATCGCTTCTTCTCCTCGCTGATGGGCGCCAGCCTGCCGAATCATCTTTACACGGTGGCGGCCCAGTCGGGAGGCGTCATCAACAATATTTTTTCCGTCAAGGAAATCGAGGACACGCTCGACACGCCCGGCGGTTACAGTTTTGCCACCATGGTGAACCTGTTCACCCAAGCGAACGTTTCCTGGAAGTATTACGTGGAGACGCAGCCTGTGAATCCGACGGAAAATAAACGCGACTTCCTCGCCCATCCCGACCCCAAGCACTATTCGCTTTGGAATCCTCTGCCCGGTTTCAAGGCTATCCGAGAAAACCCGGCAGACATGGCGCACATGGTTTCGCTGAACGAGTATTTCCAGGACCTCGACCACGGATCGCTGCCCGAGGTCGCCTGGATCGTGCCCATGGGCCGCGACAGCGAGCACCCGCCGGCGCCGCCCTGGGCGGGCATGTGGTACGTCACACGTCTGTTGAATGCACTGATGCAGAGCCCATACTGGAAAGACAGCGTCGTCTTTCTTACTTGGGACGACTATGGCGGCTTCTATGACCACATCGCGCCGCCGCTCGTGGACGCTTATGGCTACGGCCCGCGCGTGCCGACCCTGGTGATTTCACCTTTTGCCAAGTCCGGCTACATTTCGCACCATACCTACGACTTCACCTCCATGCTCAAGTTCATCGAAGCGCGCTTCGGCCTCGGGCACCTGACCGCGCGCGATGACCGCGCCGACGGCATGCTTGATTCTCTCGATTTCACTCAGTCGCCCGACCCGCCCTTGGTCATCCCCATTCCCGCCAATCTGCCGGAAGCGCCCGGCTGGGGCGGCGCCGGCGGATGCGTCTATCCGCCCTCCGTCCACATTCCGGAATCTGCCCCTGATATTGGAACTTATCTGCGCCGCTATCCGCCACCCATGGGACAGCTTCCGCCGCGGCCCACCGCTGCTGCACCCGAGAAGCCAGGCGCCGCGGCGAAGCCGGGAAAAAGCAAGTAGCGCCGACCTCCGTCTTTGAGATCTGCGGCTCTCTTTTTCACGATGCCGAACGGCAGGCGGCGCTCAAATTCTCGTTTTCGGATCCGCAGGTATATTGATCCGGTCAATGGTCAATCCACAGCGGCGTTGTTGTTTTGTCGCACTGACGCTACTTCACGGGCAAGGATGGTCGGAACTTCGGGTTAGATGGGGGGCTCTTTGTTCCTCCGCAACACCTCTTGAACTTCTTCCCACTGCCGCAAGGGCAGGGATCGTTTCGGCCGGGCACTTGCTTCGCCGTGGTCGCAGTGTCCTGTAGCCGCACCCATTTCATGACGTTCGCCGGCGCCCTCTGGCGGCGAAGTTCGTCCGCCATGAACCTCATATACGGGTCGATGTGCTTGAAAAACTTCTTGTAGCCGGCGCAGAGATAGTTGAGCCCGGCTTCGCCATCCGGCGTTCGGACGAAACGGTGTTTGGGACATTCACCATTGCAGGCAAAGCGCACTTCGCACTCGCGGCAATAGCGGGGAAGGGTGTCGCGCTTGTCCGCCCCAAATTTCTGCTGCGCGGTGGAATGAGCCAGCGATTCCAGCGGGCGCTCCAGGATATTCCCCAGCATGTACTCTGGATAAACGTAATGGTCGCAGGAGTAGAGGTCGCCGTTGTGCTCCATGGCCATGGCGGAGCCGCAAGTTTCGCGGAAGACACAAAGGCTCTGGTCCATACCCAGCCAGCTCTCGAGCGCCACATCGAAGATTTGGACGAAACACCGGCCCACGTCCTGGCGGACCCACTCGTCGAAGATGGCGCACAAAAACCTGCCGTATTGCGCCGGCTCCACCGACCAGGCTGAAACCCGCGCCGCTGGCTCCTGGCCCGGGCCGATCAGAACAAGCCCGTCGCGGTTGGGCTTCGCCGCAACTCTCTCCACAATCGGAATGAACTGAATGAACCCGCTTCCAACCTCTTTCAGAAATCGGTAAACCTTCAGCGGGTGCTGCGAGTTTTTTCGATGCAGGACCGTGAGGGTGTTGAACTCGACGCCGTGCTTGCGCAGAAACTCGAGGCCGCGCATGACGTGGTCGAAGGTTGGCTGGCCGCCCTTGTCCACGCGGTAGCAATCGTGGAGTTCGCGCGGCCCGTCAATCGAAAGTCCCACCAGGAACTTGTTTTCGGCGAGAAACTCGGTCCACTCGTCGTCCAAGAGCACGCCATTCGTCTGGAAGGCGTTTTCGATCCGGTGGCCTCCGGCATATTTCTTCTGCAGCCCGACGACTTTACGAAAGTAGTCAACACCGAGAAGCGTCGGCTCGCCGCCTTGCCAGGCGAAGCTGACCGCCGGCACGCTTTGCTCCTCGATGTACTGCCGGATGTAGGATTCCAGCACGTCATCCGGCATGGCCCAGTCCGTTCTGTCGCGCTGGGCCGGATAAAGGTTTTCTTTTTCAAGATAAAAGCAGTATTTGCAGTCGAGGTTGCAAATGGGGCCGACAGGCTTGGTCATGATATGAAACCCTGCCGGCAGTGTTTCCTGTAATGGGAGGACGTCCATGAATCGCCCCGAATCCGCCGCGAGACCTCACTTAAGGATAGAGGCGCGCCGGGATGATTCTTGGCTCGGCCAGCCCGGCCCGACTCCAATTGTGTGAATAATGATATGAGCTGACCTAAGCCCGTGAGCACGCGCCGTAACGGTAATGGTTCCGGTGTGATCCGTTGACCTTACCAAGACCATGCACAGACCTCTAAAGGCTTGACGTTGGCTGGCAAGATTCGCCTCATGACTTGCGGGATTGCCATTGGCCACGCCGGCCAACGTCCCAAGACCGGAAACCGAAAACTGTATCAGATTTTCGGCATCAGGGACAATACGCCCGTCGGCATCCAACACTTCCACCTTGATGGGCGCAATGTCTTCGCCATTTGCTGTTAGGTGCGGGGACTCGTCAGTGAGCCGCAAAGCCACGGCAGGCCCAGCAGTGTGTAAAGTGTATTCTGCGGTCACACGCCTGCGGTCGTACCCACGGGCAGTTAAGATGCCCGGAGCGTAAGGTGCCTGCCAATCTAGATATTGATCCCGGGGCATGTCTTGTGTGCCCAGGCTCTTACCGTTGAGCAATAGTTCCACGCGATCGCAATTTGAATAACTTCGAACGAGGACGTTCTTGCCGATCATGGTCTTCGGGAAATTCCAACTGGGGAAGATATACACCGACGGATTTCGTCCCCACCAGGCTTTCCAGTAATAGTAGACCGACTTGGGAAATCCGCAAAGGTCCATCGCCCCGACTTGGCTGGTTACGGCCGGCCAACTGAATGGATTGGGTTCGCCGCGGTAATCGAAGCCGGTCCACACGAATTCGCCCGCCACGAAAGGATTTTCCATCACTGGAGCCCAGGAAAGCCAGGGTTCGCCTCCGTTGGGAGTTCCTTGTGGGGTCAGCCAGCAACCGTATTCCGCGCAAAGGCCGGCGGCCTGGCTTGTGGTGACCGTCCCACGCGAGCTTTTCGAGTTGATGTCCTCACTGCCGAAGATCATGAAATGAGGAAACTCGCCGTGTATTTTGGTGAATTCCGTGTTGTGATAGTTCATGCCCAAAAGGTCTTCGACGGAAAGAAATCCGTCCTTCGTATAGCCTCCATTCATGGCGCTGGTTACGGGACGGGTGGGGTCAATCTTGCTCACATCAGCCTTCATCGCGTCAAATATTTTGGCGCCATAGTCTGTTGTCTGTTGGCCCTCTTCGTTGCACAGCGACCAGAATATGATCGAGGGATGGTTGCGATGCTGAAGAATCATGGCCTTGAGATCGGAGAGGTTGGAATATGGTGTGTCCTTGTCAGCTTTGGGGAAATAGGTGTCTCCCAAGTGCCGATTTTCGTCCATCACCAGCATGCCCATTCGATCGGCAGCGTCGTAGAACGCCTCGCCGGTGGGGTTGTGTGCGCAACGGTAGGCGTTTGTCCCCATGGCCTTGAGCTGGGCAATTTTCCAGGACCAGAGATTATCCGGCGCGCCAATGCCCACGCCCGGAAAATCCTGATGGTTGCACATCCCTTGAATTTCGACGTGTTTCCCGTTGAGGAAAAAGCCACCCTCTGGATCAAATCGAATGGTCCGGATGCCGAAAGTGGTCAACTTGCCGTCAACGGCCGAGCCGCCGGCGCGAAGGGTGGTTGCCAGCCGATACAGATTGCGGTGCTGCAGCGACCACAGGAGAGCGTCCCGCAGGGCAACGTGCTGGCTGAACGTTGCATGTTGCCCGGCGGCCAGATTCTCGCCACTCGAAATCGAGGCAACAACCTTTCCTGCCGCATCCATGACCTGCGAATCCAGGGTGAAGCTGCGATCGGTTCGATGGTCGTTGCGCACGGTGGTCTGAAGGGTCAGGTCGGCCGCCGCACGATCGCCGTTAGGCGAGTTGTTACTGATCGGTCCGGGAACATGGGCGATTACAAACGTTCCCCACGGCGCAACCTGCAGCTTATCGGTGATCGTTAGCCGCACGTGCCGGTAGATTCCTCCGCCTTCGTAAAACCATCCTTCGAGCCAGCGCGGATCCACGAAAACGGTTACGCTGTTCTTGCCGCCGAAATGGACGGCAGAAGTTATATTCAAGCGAAATCCTGTATAACCGCTCGGATGTTGTTCCATGAACTGCCCGTTGACGAAAACAACGGCATCACGATACACGCCGCCAAAGTTGAGCCAGATACTCTTGCCCTTGGCTCGCGCCGGGATGAAGACGCTACGCCGATACCACGCCGGATACAGCGGCAGATACCCGTGCCCCCCGTAAGCGGAACGCCCCGGCCTATTCAGCACGCCAGGCTTCCCCCCCAATCGCGAAGCGTTTGGCGGAATTGAGACGTCGCATTCTCGACCGCCCAGATCGCAACGCCCTCCGCCCGCCAAAAGCGAAGCATTTGGCTCAGGGGAAATATCACCTCTGACGACGTAGTCATCGGGCAACTGAACCGGCGTCCAGCCTTTGCCCGACGGAGGACATTGCAACATTTTGATCTGGTCAGCAGTAACCTCGGCCTCGGGAGGCCACAAATCGAAACCCGGCATGGGGTGGAACATCCAGCCCTTATCGAGCAAAAGAATGGAGCGCGGCGACCCGGACACCGGCCGCACAGCCTCTGGCCGGCTCGCGCCCAATCCGTCGAAAGCCGACGCCGAACATATTAGTGCGAGCGCCAGCGTCATCAATCCCCACATCAGCCCCCGGATCATATAGGCTCTTGTCCTCCTCCGTAGCTGCGGCCTGCCATACATCATTTGCATCATCGGCTTCCTCCGCCTGGACACTTATGCACCCGCACTGATTAGCTAATATAAAAATCCTGATTAGAAAATTAACTTAAGGGCCAACTGCCCGATTCTCGGACCACCGGCGCCATTGATGGTTCCAAAGCCAGAACCGTTTACGCTGGCGGTCGGATTATTGAAATTGACGTGATTGAGGGCATTGAAAAACTCCGCGCGGAACTGGAGACTAACGCTTTCGCGCAGCGGAATATTCTTGAACAGACCCATGTCCCACGTGAATGAATTCGACCCTCTGAAGCTGTTCTTACCCAATGTCCCGAACGTCCCGACCGCGGGAAGAGCGAAGGCTGCGGGATTGAGATAGTTTACACAGGGGGCACGATTCGCACACGGCCCGGAAGCAAAGGGATTCACGCCCGCAACCTGCACCCCGCGGTCATGGCCCAGGCCGGTCAGTGACTGGTCCTTGCCAGCCGTGATCGTGAACGGCCCGCCGGACTGCGCGGTCATAATCCCGCTATACTGCCAATTCCCGAGCACGCCTCTGGCAAGCCGGTTGGCGCCGGAAAGCGCCGGCAATGCCCATACGTAGGAAACCACAAGGCGATGCGTGTGATCGAAGCCGGACGGGCCATAGTCGAATTGATGCCGCCCCGGAAAGTACCAGGGCAAGGCGGAGGGCGAGTCCGCGCCAATGTCGTTGTTGCCGCCGCCCTGGGGAACATCGTCGAGGGCTTTGGAATAGGTGTAGGCGGCGGTGAGGCTCAGATGCTTCGCCAGGCGCTTTTTCAAGGTAACTTCAAGGGCGTTGAAGTTGGAGTTCGCGTCCTGGGCATCCATCGAGATCGAGCCATAATCAGGTGCAAACAGCCTTCGCGCATCCGTCCCAAGCTTGCTGCCGGGGATGTAGCTTGCCGGATCTAGCTCCATGGTTTCCTTTTGATGGCGAGACGCCGAACCCACGTAGGCGACTTGAAGCATCCAGTTGCTCGCGAACTCATGCTCCACAACCAGGTCCCACTGATACGTCACGGGGACCAGGTATTTTGTGGAAGGGTCGTAAGTAATGACCAGGTCCGGCAACGAGAATTGAGTATTGCTCGCGGGAGGGTAGGTGAACGGAAATGGATAATACCCTGTGTACCCATTGAGCGGATTGCTAAAAGGTCCTGGCGGCGGATTGAGGGAAACCTGCGGGCTGAAGGGCGAAATGTCCGCAAAGCGGTTGTTGATCACGCCCGCAGTTTGCGTATCGTAGAAGAGACCGGCGCCGCCACGAATGCTGGTTCTGCCATCGCCGGTCAGGTCATAAGCAAAGCCAGCGCGCGGCGCGAAATCCGTGTTATTGCCCCGCACCCCATCAAACGGGACGCCAGGGTCGCCCGGGAACAGCAGGCCAGGAGGCGCCTTAGGAAATTTTTGGGAGGTTACGCCGGCAGAGAAATTCGCGGGGCTGAACTGCTCCGCGCGGCCCTTAATTTCTTTCCACGGGGTGTAGGGTTCGTACCGTAACCCGTAATTGAGCGTCAGTCGCCGTGTGGCGTGGAAATTGTCGTTGAAGTAGAAACCCCAGAAATTGTTCCTATTGTTCTTAAACTCGCCGTAGCCCTGCCGAAAATTACGCAGGTAGCCCAACAGGAAACTGGCAATCTGATTGTTCGTCACATCGGAAGTAAAGGTGAACGTACCTTGCGCCAGAAATTGGTCACCCAGATCGACAGCCGAGTTGCCAAAACTCGCTCCCACGTCAATGTTGTGCCTGCCCACGACCCAGCTCAGATTGTCTTCGACACCGTAATTCTTGTTATTAAAAGGCCCCTTGGCCCCGCCGCTCACGGAGAAGGCGCCGTTGATACCGATGCTCTGAATCCAGGGCGTCGTGGGCAGCCACAGACCTGTAACTCCGAACGTTGCCACATTGGGCGAATTGTTTGCAAACGTCTTTGCAGTCGGCACATTCGAGAATGTGAAGCTGGCCTGGTTCAGCAGATTCGACCGGAAGGTGTGCGTCTCCTGAATCATCGCGTTGTTCACCGGTTGGTCATATCCGGGGCCGTAAGCCAAGAGGTCGCCAGCGGGATTCTGCGGCACAAGAACCACGTGGTCTTTGTACCATCTGCCGGTCAGGCTGTCCTTGTCGCCCAGCTTCTGGTCCACACGAAGGATCATTTCGTTCTGATTCTGCACGGTGGGGTTGATGAAAAAGGCTTCGCCGACGCCGTTCTTTTGCGGAAGATAGTTTTCCGCCAGCTTGAGCGAGGCAGGATCGAAAGCACTGGTAGGAATGATGTTGCCTGGAAAAGGCTTTCCGGGACCGGTTGTTCCGATCGAGTACGGGAACGGGTTCTTGATTTGCTCCGCTTTGCCGAAGGGATTATTGGGATTGGTGGCGCTGAGCAAGGCGGAGAAATCGCCATTCAACTCCGCGGTTGTCGGCACAAAGGCGTGCCCCGTGCTGGCATCGCGATATCTCGTGCCCTGGTACCCAAAAAAGAAAAAGGTGCGGTCGCGGCCGTTGTACAGGTGGGGAATAATGACCGGCCCTCCGAACGTCCCCCCAAATTGATTTCGTTTGATGACATCCCGGTTCGGCGAAAAGAAGTTACGGGCGTTAAAGACCGGATTGCGGACGTATTCAAATGCGTCGCCGTGAAACTGATTGGTCCCGCCCTTGGTCACCACGTTGACCACACCCCCGGCGTTCCCACCGTAGCGGGAGCTGTAATCGTGTGTTTGCACGCTGAATTCCTGGAGCGCGTCCGGAAAGGGGAACGGAATGTTAACGTTGTAATACTGGTCCAGATAGTTCGCTCCGTCCAGCGAGTAGCTCGTTTGGTTGTCCCTGGAGCCGTTGATGTTGGCGTTGGTGGCTCCGGGCAGTTTGGACTGGCCGGTGACGGTCTGCACCGAGACTCCGCTGGCTCCAGCCACCAGACTCATCAACTCTACAGCGTTGCGGCCGTTCAGAGGCAATTCCACCATCCGCTCCTCGCCCACGACATCACTTAAGGTTTGCGTGGTCGTATTCACGAGCGGTGCGCTTCCCGTGACGCTGACGGTCTGGATGCCGGACCCAAGTTGCAGCCGGATGTCAACGGTGGCCGACTGGTTGGCGAGCAGCGTGATGTTCTTCTGTACGAAATTCCCGAAGCCCTTGGCCTCGACCGCTAAGGTGTATTGAGTGGGGCGCAGGTTGGGGATGACGTACTGTCCGTTGGATTCCGAAACGACGCTCCGAGTGAAGCCTGTCCCTGTCTCGGTCGCCGTGACCTTGACCCCGGGGACAACCGCGCCACTTGGATCGGTAACGTTTCCGCTGATGGTCCCGAAGGCCTGGCCATAGGCGGCCGGGGCGGCAAGCAACGAGAAGCCGACACACATGAGCGTCATCCCCATCACGACCCCGAGCAATCCGGTAGAGCAACGTTTCTGGCAGTTTCGAGATAGCTTCTCGTGCCTGACCGTATTCCCCGTCTGGCACGCTATTGGATGAACGAGCCATCGGTCCGATATCTTGAGAAGGAATGACCTGGAAGCTATCGTGCCACCCCGTAGGATCCCGTTTGCTTGGGTTGTCATAAAATACCTCCTTGAATTTCGCTGCTGCCCCTGAAAAAAAGTGTCGGCATCTGTATTCCTTAACCATCCTTGCCCAAGTAAGCGCGCGTTCAGGCCCAATATCCGACGCAGATTTGCAGTAGTCGCGCCCCCGTCAGAATTCTGTGAAACTCACTGGGGGTTGCGTCCAAGAGGTGCTCAGCCGCGGATCGCATTACGGTTGACCTTGAAAAGTTTGATTCCTTAATCCCGCCAAGCTTATCGAAATGAAGATCGCATTGTCAAGCACAAAATGATATGTTAGATATCATATTCGAGGAAAGCCACCATGAGATAGCTCTAGTCAACGTGAAGGATGAGCATCGCGTCTGAACTGGCTGGCCCCGGCTTTTTGCTGGTCCCCCTTGACGCGCCTACTGGTGAGTAAGAATTTGTTCGGTTCTGACAGGCTGGCATCGGCGAATCAGAAAGAGCAACCCGGCAAGAGATCCCAAAGGCAGGAAGGCGGCCACGGTGAAAACTGGAAACCATGAAAAGTGATCGATGACAACGCCGGTAAAAAGCGTCATCCCCATGTTCACAACCCCCTCGCCCATGCCGGTGATCCCGGTGACGCGGGCGAGGGTTGGTTCCGGGAAGACGTCGGTGATGACGGCGATAACGTGGTTGGCCATAACGTTGGCGCCGAGAATGCCTAGACCGATCAGCAGCGTGGCTTGTAGAGTGGATGGGCTCCAGGGAGCGAGAAAGGTGCAGATGGCCGCGAGCAATGCTCCGATCATGAATGTTGTCTTGCGAGCCCGATCCACCGTCCATTTTCGGTGGATCAGTAAACCTGAAAGCGAACCCCCTCCGATCTGGCCGAACCCGCCCATCAAATACGAAAGGCTGGCGAAGCCCGCCATGGTCTTCAGATTCAGTCCCCGATCCCGAACCAGGAAAAGCGGAAGCCAGTACCAATAGAACTGCGTCAGCGGCCCGGAAAGTGAGCGCATGAGAATAACCCCCCAAGTCTCCCTTAAACGAAGAAGATTGCGCACGGTGATATTGGGGGATGAATGCGGGTTGTCCCCCGTTCGACGCGGCAGAGGTCCCCGTCGCGCGGAGTACAGCCAGGGAATAATCCAAACCAAGCCCGCCACGCTGGGCAAAAAAAAGGCGTAACGCCAACCGAACCGGGCCGCAATATACACCACCAACGGCGGGGCAATCGCAGACCCGAGAAGGCTCCCGCTGTCAAAAATCCCAAGCGCCAGGGCGCGTTGCTCGACCGGGAAAATTTCTCCCACCGTCTTAACCCCCGCCGAGTAATTGCCGCACTCAAACAGCCCCATCAGAAAACGCAGTCCACTGAAGGAGGAAACGGTTTGCGCCCATGCCTGCGCCATGTTGTTGAACGACCACCCCGCAAAAATAACAGGAAGACCAAACCTTGATCCGACCCGGTCGATGAAGGTGCCGGCAGGGATCTGCCCCAGGGTCATCCCCAGCATGAAGGCAAAGACAATGTAGGAATATTCGGTGTTTGACAGGTGCAACTGAGAAAGCAGAGTGGGAGCAACCGTGGCCAGAACCAGCCGGTCAATAAAGTTGATGGTCAGGCAAAGCGCGAGCAGAACTGCAATCCACCATGCCCAGGGAGTGGCGGAGGACCCAATCGACTTGAAATTGTTTTCTTCCTGCACGTTAAGCCAATTCTCCGGTATGGATTGTAAGGCCGGGGCTTGCCCCGGCTATAGGATTATGTCCCCAGCGCAGGATGGCCGGGGCAAGTCCCCGCCTTCCAATCGCCGGAGCCAACGCCCGTCCAACTGAGGAAATAGATTCTCACGCAGTGTGATATGTTATATATTATTTTGCTCCCGTCAAGGATTTTCAATGTAGAATGTCGTTGCGAGGTAGAAAGTTCCTTTCGGGACAAAGCAACAAGTGCGGGTATTTATAGGAGGCATTCATGACACGACGTGAATTTGCGTCAACACTCACCGGGGCTGGCATCCTTGTGTCCAAACTCGGGACTGAATCCGGGGAAGCCAGTGAGGGAATGGAGCAGAAGAACGGAGAAGGCGCGCCGGGACCCGCGAGCGATGCGGGCGTGGATTACAGAAATCCGAAGCTCCCCATCGAACAACGAACGGCAGATTTATTGAGCCGGATGACGCTGGAAGAAAAAGTGGAGCAGTTGAGGGGCGGGAAAACATCGAGCTACGGCATTCTCGACACCACGGGAAAATTCACGGAAAAGGATATCCGCGGAAATTTCAGGCAGATTTACGACATGCACTCACGCCGGAGCCCTCATGACCAGGCGGTGTATCGGAACGCCTTGCAACGATACGCAGTGGAAAAGACGCGCCTCGGCATCCCGCAAATCTTCCAGGACGAGGCGCTCCACGGCTACACGGCAGAGAACGCAACCAGCTTTCCGCAGGCGATTGCCTTGGGGAGCACTTGGGACCCCGACCTGGTTCAGAGGGTGTTCACAGCCACCGGGGACGAGGCGGCCTCGGCGGGCATCAACCAGGTTTTTGCTCCGGTTATCAACCTGGCGCGCGACCCGCGCTGGGGCCGCACTGAAGAAACCTATGGCGAGGATCCTTATTTATGCGCCCGCATCGGTGTGGCCGCCATCAAGGGGTTGCAGAGCGGGAATTTTATGATTGACCGGCACCATGTGCTGGCCACCGCAAAACACTTTGCCGCACTGGGCGAGTCGTACGGTGGCCGCAACACGGCCCCGGCGAATTGGTCCGAGCGCGACCTGCGGGAAGTCTTCCTTGTTCCGTTTCGAGCGGCGGTCCAGGAAGCCCAGGTGGGAAGTGTGATGGCCGCCTATAACGAGATCAATGGCGGCATCCCCTGCCATATAAATACTTGGCTCTTGGGAGACATTCTGCGCGGGGAATGGGGATTCCGTGGCTACGTCACCTCAGACGGCGCGGGGCTCGAGATGCTTGTCGACAAGCACCATGTCGCCACCGACTTCGCCGGGGCGGCGCCCATGGCGCTGGCGGCGGGCCTCGATTACGACCGCTCAGGAGGCGCAGTCTATGTCAATTTGTTGGACCAGGTGCGCGCGGGCAAGGTTCCGGAAAGCCAAATCGATCGAGCCGTGTCTTGTATTCTGGCGACGAAGTTCCGGCTCGGGCTATTCGATAATCCCTACGTGGACCCCGACTACGCGCAGCGAATCACCAACTGCGAAGAACATCGGAAGCTGGCGCTTGAAACCGCGCAGAAATCCATTGTGCTACTGAAGAACGAAGGCAACCTACTGCCCCTCGATTTGAAGAAACTCAAGACCATCGCAGTGATCAGCCCGGACGCGGGCGACGCGCACCTGGGTGGCTATAGCCGTCCACCCGCGAGCGGTGATGTCAGCCTCCTGCAAGGGATCCGCGAACGCGCCGGATCGTCAGTCCAGGTGGTTTACGCCCAAGGCTGCAAGATCACCACCGGCACCCGGGGTAACGTAACGCTTCCAAATCCCAACGCCCAAGTTGAAAGCATCCGCGCCGCAACCGAAGTCGCCCGCAAGGCGGATGTGGCGATTCTGGTTGTGGGAGGCAATGAAGCTACGTGTCATGAGGCGAGCGACCGAAATCCGGGCGACCGTGATTCGCTCGACATGGCGGGCATGCAAGATCAACTGATCCAGTCGGTGGTTGATACCGAAACTCCGACGGTGGTGTTTCTGATTAACGGTCGTCCGCTCTCCATCAACTACGCGGCCGAACACGTGCCGGCCATCCTGGAAGGTTGGTACCTCGGGCAGGAGGGCGGCACAGCAGCGGCTCAAGTGCTATTCGGTGACGTCAACCCGGGCGGAAAGTTGACGATCACCTTTCCACGCTCCGTGGGCGACTTGCCGGCATACTACTATCATAAGCCTTCGGCCGAGGTGCCTTATCTGTTCAAGAAGCCGGGCCCGCTCTTCCCTTTTGGCCACGGCCTGAGCTATACCACCTTCAAGTTTTCCAACCTTAAACTATCGGCTGCTCGGATTGCTCCCGAAGGCGAGACTACCGTCAGCGTGGATGTGATCAACACGGGCTCGCGCGAAGGCGACGAGGTCGCGCAACTCTACATCCGCGACCAGGTGAGTAGCGTGACGCGGCCGGTGAAGGAACTGAAAGGTTTCCGACGCGTCCACCTGAAGCCGGGCGAAACCGTGACGGTCCGATTCAAGCTGACGCCCGCCGAACTCGGCTTTTACAACGTGGACATGCATTGGGTTGTCGAGTCCGGCACGTTCGACATCATGGTCGGGTCGAGTTCCGTGGAGACGATCAGCACATTACTGGAGGTCGTTTAGAAATTACCCGAGTGTCCCGGAAAAAACCGCTCCAGCAATAGTGGCGTTTCCAAATATGAGTTGGCGCGGAGTTACCTTTGGTAGAGTTTCAGAGGCAGAGAGACGGAAGTCGAGCGAGAGAGGCGGATGGGACGCCTGGTTCGAGCCGGTGAGATCGAGAAAGCGTAAAAGCCCGGCGATTATGGCGCCAACCGAGTCTTGGCCAGGGATAAAATCTGCCTTCCGCTATTTTGAGACCAATGCAAGTGCCCGACCGCCATTCCGGAGTGATTGTTCCGCCGCGAGCGAGATACGGATTGCTTCGCGCCCGACCTCTCCGCTCGAAAACGGCTGTTCGCCAGTAGTCATTGAATGAAGAAAGGTCTTATGCACGCGATAGGTTGACATTTCCATGTCGCACGCCATTGAGTCCCAGTGGGGATGCTTTTTCTTGAGATCCGTCCAAACGCCCTTTTCGGCAGGCTCAAAGTAGGGAACAGCGATTCGCCCGGCTTTCCCCTTGTATGGGGTGATGACCACGCCTCCATCCTCAGTTCCCCACTCGGGAATCATTTCGCCCTGCGCGCCATAAAAACGCATGACCAATCCATCATTAACACCGGGCGTAAATAAACTGAAACCGAAAATGCAGCGAGCCTTGTTTAGAAACTCGATGAGGAGTTCGGCGTTGTCAATGGTCTCTCGGTCGACGAAGACATTATTGCCGCCTTGAGCGTCAATGCGAGAAGGCTCAGCGCCGACCAGCCAGTGGATAACGTCGAGCTCGTGGATTCCATCTTCTAGCAGCGAGCCGCCCGTCGTAAAGTTGAGAAGCCGCCAATTGGTTAGCTTGCCTGTGTTAGGATCCGTATACTTCCAGCTCTTGGGATTCCAATCGCCGCGAAACAGCGCGGCATACACGATCTCTACTTTTCCAATGGGGCCCTGGCGGATCAGGTCCGCCATGCGGTGGAAGACAGGCGAGTATCGCCACTCGAAGCCTACTTGCAATATGCGCTGGGTCTGGGCGGCGGTCTCGATCATGCGGGCCGCATCCGCCAGATCGGTGGCCACCGGCTTTTCAGTCAAAACATGCTTCCCGGCCTTCAGCGCGTCTGTCGCCACTTGCGCATGCAAGAAATTGGGGACCACCACCACAACGGCGTCCAGGTCCGGATGGGCGGCCAGCATGCGACGATAATCACTGTACCCGGCAGGTTTCCCTCCACAGATTTTCAAGCCTTCATGTAAGTTTTCGGAAGTAATGTCGCACAGGGCGACGATCTCCACCTCGGGGAGATAGTCGCGGAGAATGGGCAGATGACTCCCTCGCGCTCGAGCCCCGGTCCCGACCACACCGTATCGCCATCTTCGTGGCTTTCCTGATTGCGTCGTTGTCCCCCGTGCGAGCTCCGGCGCCATGATCATTAAGCCCGCTGCGGTAGCAGCCTTGTCCATAAATTCTCTTCGCCCCAACTTATTCCCGGAACCCTCGCTCATTGTCTTCCTCCCTATAAATGCTCGATCCATTCTCAACGGCGGTGACGCAGGCCTGAGACTCGATTAGTCTTTTCGGAGAATCCCTCGTTACTCCTCGTGGTCGGCGGGGCTATCAGGGCCGCTTTCGCCGGCAAAGGGCCAGTTGACGTTCAGCCGCAATTCCTGCTCGCGAACTTTTGGCGGAACCTTATCCACGCGCAAATTTTCGAACCAGTGCACTCCGGTCTTGCCCGCCACCAGAATGTCTTTATCACCGTCTTCGTCGATGTCGGTCACAATGATTTGAGTACCGATTTCGGCCGTGCCGTTATAGCTGATCGGGAAACGCGTGAAGGTGGCGGTTTTGCGATCAATTTTGTAATAGAAAATGCAAAGCGGCTCGTAAAGTCCGGGGTCGGGATCGCCGCGATATCGCTTGCCGGTAATCAGTTCCAATTCTCCGTCATCATCAATGTCGGCCAGCTTCAGCGCGTGGGCTTCGGAAAATGATTCGTCAATGACATGCCTTTCCCATGTGCGCCGTCCCTGGCTGAATTTCTGCTCCAGCCAATAAAGTCCGAACGAGTGGCCATGTCCATAGATGATGTCCATCTTGCCGTCCGCGTTCACGTCGTATCCTAAGATGGGAAAGCCGGCTTCACCCAGCTCCCATTCCGGATGCCACTTCCATTGGTCGCGGTCAGCGTCAACGTTTTCGAGCCAGCCGTGGACGGAAAGCAGGTCCGGCTTGCCGTCGCCGTTGATGTCCGCGACGCCAACCCCGTGGCCGTCAGCCGTTTTGCCGCCCACCTCGTGCACGACGGGCTTGGGGCCTGCGAAGTTGATCCAGATCAGGTTGGAAGGCCGATAGTGGGCCACGGCGATGTCCGCAACGCCGTCACCGTTGATATCGGCGTGAACCATGCCCTCGGTCGCGGTCGAATGGCAGATGAGGTGTTGCTCCCAGAAGGTATCGGGTTTCTTTGGGTTCTCAAACCACCACACGCCGTCGGTCTGCCACGCGGCGGTCACGACGTCGAGGGTCCCATCATGGTTAACGTCCACCGGAAACTGAGCGCACTCCGCCACAAACTCGGTCTTGCTCTCGCCCGCAATGCGGAACGGCCAGACGCTTACATAACGCCACTGATGCCTTTTCCACACCGTGCCGAGCGGCCCGGGATTTTCATACCAATAGGCTCCGCTCACGATGTCCGGCTTTCCGTCACCGTTCATATCCATCACGGAGATCGCCTCGGCGTGATCGGTTCCAATTCGATGGGAGAGGAAAACGTCCGGACGCTGGGACACAGGCGTAGTTGTGGTTCCGCTTGGGGCGGCTGCCGCCGGAGCAGAGCGCGGCGCGGGTGCAGCCGTCAGTGCAGGTGCCGCCGCTGCGGTCAATCCGAGGCTCAGGAACTTGCGACGATGCATAAGACCCCCTCGGGTGGAATGTTCACTTTGACTTTAGCAATGTCTCTTGAAAGATCCACGACCTCTCCTCAAGATGCTGGCAGGTCATGTTTCTCGCGCTCTTGAGACGATCAGAGCATCACTCGAAGCGGTTAAGAAACAGGCAATCAAACACCAGTGATTTGCCTGAGATATGCCCGATCCTGTCGAAGCGTATCTTCAGGATGCTGCAGGGGATGAGGATAATTGCGCTCATCTTCAATTTCCAGCCACCCTGACCAGTCGCTTTTCAGCAACGGCGCGACCACACCTTTCAAATTCACATCCCCCTCTCCGAGCTTGGTATAAATGAGCTTGCCGGAATCTTCTAATTTCACATCCTTGAGATGGTAAATCCGAATCCTTCTGAAATGCTCAGCTGAAAAATCAGCCGGCTTGACCAACCCAACGGCATGGCCCACGTCAAAGCACAGGCAGACTATCTCCGGGTCCGTGTCCCGCAGGAGAAGACTCATCGGCGTGGGGTCGCCCTCGAACTCGTGCCGGTGGTTGTGGTAGCAAAGTTCCACGCCCTCCGCTTTAACCGCATTGCCCAGCCGATTAAGGGCGTCAGTCCAAACGCCCATGAGATTGAGGTCCAAATGACCTCCAAGCTGCGGGAAGCTTCCGGTACCGATAAGCTGGTAGCCTCCGCCCATCTCCGCAATGTAACCCGCAATCCTGCGCAGCGATTCGATCTCTCCAGGTATTTTGTCCTTGTCCAGCAGCCTCCCCGGACAATACAGCCCCGACAACTGTACATGGTGGGCTGCAAAATCTTTGCGGCATTCGGCGGCCTGGTTGAAACGGGCGCTCAAAGCCTTATAGTTGGTTTCGAACCCCTTGTATTTCAGGCGGGCCAGTGAGTCAGCAATCCGCAACAGGTCATCGTAGCTCTTGATGGGCATACCCCAAGCATTGGTTTGGGCGCCAATGTGCAGGCGCTCAGCGCGGCTCGGTGGAGTCGCCTTCAGCTTCCCAGTGGCAGCGAGAAGCGCCAGTGCGCCCGAACTCTTTTCTAGAAAGTCACGCCGATTGAACCTGATCAATAGTTGCCCTCCGCAAAGAGAATACAACCATAGCCACCGCAAACTCCAGGCAGGCTGATGAAAAACTGAGTAGCGCCGCACTTTAAGGCCCGGCGCTACGAAAAACCATAGTCATCGATTTTTTCATCAGCCTGCTAAAGACTCTCGTCATCCCAGCCCACTGGGTTTCCGGTTCGCAATGAACGCTCGGAAGCCAGCGAGATGTGAATCGCGTCCTTTCCGACCTTTCCATTCAAAAGGGGAGGCTCTCCGGTCGTCATTGATCGTATAAACGCCAGGTGCTCACGATAAGTTTCAATGTCGAGATGCCCATCCGTGACCTGGCTTTTCCGCAACTCCTCCTCTTCGGGTCGAAGGTCAGGCACAGGAACTTTTTCTGATTTACCGCTGTAATAGTGGATGACGATCAACCCCTGGTGGCCATCCCGTTCCAGGTGCATTTCGGCTTTGGAGCCGAAGAAGCGCATGGTGGGCCCCTCCGGAGTCCCCGGTGTAAAGATGGTGAACCCAAAATTGCATTTGACCTCGTTGGAGAATTGAATCAGCAATCCCGCGTGGTCCACCGTTTCTCGGTCGCGGAAAATATTGTTGCCGCCCACAGCCTCGATGCGTTGCGGCTCGGCGTCAACCAGCCAATGAATCAGATCGAGCTCGTGGATACCATCCTCCAGCAAGGCACTCCCGCAGGTCAGTGTCAGAAACCGCCAGTTGGTTCTTTCGCCGGTCTTGGGATCGGTATATTTCCAGCTTCGTGGGTTCCAATCCCCCCGGAAAAGCGCAGCGAAGACGTACTCCACGCTGCCGATCTCGCCTTGGTGGATCAAGTCGTGCATCCGTTGGAATGAATTCGAATACCGCCTCTGGAAACCCACCTGGAGAATATTTCCGTGCTCCTCCGCCGCTCGCATCATGCGGTCAGCGTCAGCCAGATGCGTGGCCAGGGGCTTCTCGGTCAGAACATGCTTGCCGGCTTCGAGAGCCGCGATGGTGACTTCCGCGTGTTTGTAGTTGGGCACCACCGCGACAACCGCGTCAAGCTCAGGGTGCTGCGCTAACATTTGGCGATAGTCAGAGTATCCCACGGTGGCAGGCCCGCAGATTTTGAGCCCCTCTTTCAGGTTTTCGGGCGTGATGTCACATAAGGCAACGATTTCGACTTCGGGGATATAATCGTGCAGGATTTTCAAGTGAGCCCCGCGGGACCGGTATCCCGAACCCACAATACCGTAACGAAGCTTCCGTGAAGTCGATGCGAAGGACTGCGACGGAACAGCAAGGCTTGCGGCCCCTGCAACCGCGCCAAAGAGGAAATCGCGTCGGGCTATTTTTGACGAATCTGACATGTCACCCCCCCCGAAGTCTCCAGACCGATACTCGCATATCAGGAGGCTGATGAAAAACTCCAACTGTTTGTCATTCCGCGTGCAGCGAGGAATCTATGTGGTTGATTTCAAACCAGAGCGAGATTCCTCGCGTCGCTCCGTATGACAATTTGGGGCGTTTTTCATCAGCCTGTTAGATTTCACCATGGTGCAAATGCAATAACGCATGCTTAGCTTTTTGACTCCAAGATTGTCCTGCCGCAGCCGGTATGGGGCTTCAGAACACCAGCTTCAAGGCGAACTGGAGAACGCGAGGATTACCCAGATTGCCCACATCGTTCAAGCCGTTCCCCTTTGTCCCCTGGATTTTCCCAAAATTACTGGTGTTGTTGACGGTTGAATTCGGGTTGCCAAAATTAGCGTGATTGAAGAAGTTGAAGGCTTCAAACCGGAATTCAGCACGCAGGCGCTCGGTGATTGAGGTTGATTTGAGAAGTCCGAAATCCACGTTCCAGGCGCCTGGGCCGCGTAGACTGTTGCGGCCGACGTTGCCGAACGTGCCCTTGGGGTTAGCGACGAAGGCCGCGGTATTGAAATACTCTTGCAATTGAGTCACGCCCGCGGGCCTGGCGATATTGGCGTTGATTTGGTCTGCGGTGTCGGAGTTCGGCGAGCCGGAGCCGGAATTGTCTTGTCCCGCAGAGACAGTGAACGGACCACCAGTCTGTGCCGTGATGATAGAGGTCGTCTCCCAGCCGTTGAGGAACTTGTCGGCCGGACCGTGGAAAGCCCTCACCCTCGGTAAGTCGTAGACCAGCGAGACATCGGCGCTGTGAGTGAGGTCCCAATTACAGGGACCGTAGCCGTTGTTGATATCGAACTTGTTGTTGAAGGCGCTACCGCCGCCGGCATCGGCTCCAATTGTTTCGCCGGACTCGTTGTCCATGCACCTTGAATAGACGTAGTTGCCGATCAGGTTCACCCCATGGGTCATCCGCTTGGTGACGCTGACCTGGAGGGCGTTGTAATTGGCAAATTCCCACGGCGTCGCCAGGGCGAGCGGAGAGTAATTTGGATAGACCCTGACTTTCGTGGAGGGAAAGATGGGGTTGATTTGCCGGGTTGCCATCACCTTGAGCTGATGGTTTCCGACGTATGAGACAGAGACCCCCAGGTCGCGCAGAATTTGCCGCTCTGCCGTGAAGTTCCATTCTTCCGTATAGCCGGTTTTGGCGTGTGGATCGAGCAGTGAAGTGTTGACGGGAAGAAGGAACTTGTAGGTCTTGAGGGCGCTCGTGGGCGGCGGTGTGAACGGGAAGGGGTCACCGCCCGGGAAAC
Source organism: Terriglobia bacterium (assembly GCA_035934315.1). Taxonomy (GTDB): domain Bacteria; phylum Acidobacteriota; class Terriglobia; order UBA7540; family UBA7540; genus DASYXZ01. Next base: position 53,448 of record DASYXZ010000090.1, read on the forward strand.
CCGCGTAGGGGTCGTCTATGCTCGCCGGCGGAGGAACGTCCATCGTGACCGACTGCGAGCGGAAGGCGCTGCCCGAGTTCGAGGTGCGAATCATGTTCAGCGGAATGGTGTTATAGAAGATCCCGAACGCACCACGGACAACCGTCTTGCCGTTCCCCTGAACATCCCATGCGAACCCTACGCGCGGCGCGAAGTTGTTCCAATCGGCGGGCCAGATGGAATCGCGAATTCCGGGATCGCCGGTGAAGAGCAGCCCGGGCGGCGCCAGAGGCGCGACTGTGGATTGGGCGCCCGCTTCAAATCCGGCCGCCGGACCCAGCAGATCGTAAGCCGGCAGCCAGGGCTCCCAACGCAGCCCCAAGTTGAGAGTGAGCCGAGGCAACACCTTCCAGTCATCTTCAATCCAAGGCGCCCAGTTTGTCTGCCGGAAATCCTGAGGGGTGCGGGCGCTTTGGAAGAAATTGTTCGGCAGGCCCAGAAGGAAATCGGCAAAGGAGTCGCCGCAATTCTTGCAGCCGGCAGGGCCGGTGCGAGAGCCATTGAAAGTAAATTGCCCGGAGGCGAAGGATTTGTCCGCCGAAAACATCCGGTCGCGCTCGACTTCCATTCCGAACTGAAGTAAGTGCTTGCCGCGCGTCCAGGTAAACTGGCCGCGGTATTCCCAAACTCCAGGGTATCCGAGAAGGCCGCCGCCGCTGAAGAGGTTCACGTAATTCTTAATGTTGACGCGCATCTCAGGCGCGGCGCCGGCGATGGCCTCGGGAATCTTCGCCCCCGCAGACTGGAGCGTGATCGGCTCCTTGGGAATCTGCGTCCGCGCCGTGCGTGTGTAGCCGAAGGAGCCTACGAACAACAAATTCGGGCTGAACGTGTGGGTATCCGTGATCAGGAGATTCTGGTCGAGGAAGAAGTTCTTGGCGTTAATGCCCGTGAAGGGGCTGGTCGGACGGACGTAATCAAATTCATCCAGGTAATAGCGGGCGGTAAAGTGATCGTTGACGCCGAAAACACGGTCGACCCGCACGTCCATCTGGTCATCGGTTGCCGGAAGGGCGGGTGTCAGTTGCGCCCGGTTCGGAGCCAACCCGGGCGTGGGCAGGGGAATCAACGGCAGCAGCTTGAGCCCAACGGCGTCGAAGCTGGTTGAGGGAATCATATTGCCACTGAACTGCTTGCCCGTCGCGGGGTTAATGATCGTCCTGCCAGTCGATGAAAAGTCGCCGCCTCTTTGGGCCAGCGTGGGAACGGTCACAAGGGATGGGCTTGCCGCGCCCACCTTACGCGTGCCCTGGTATGACCCAAAGATAAAAGTCTTGTCTTTCTGAACTGGTCCCCCGAAAGTGGCGCCAAACTGGTTGCGCTTGAAGGGTGTCGTGGTCGTGGCGAAGAAGTTTCTGGAATCGAGAGCATCGTTCCGTAGAAACTCGAATACCTCGCCGTGGAACTGATTGGTCCCCGAACGCGTGGAGAGAAGCATGGTGGCGCCCGGGCCGCTATAGGCGGCGCTGAAGTTCGAGGACTTCATGGTGAACTCTTGCAGCGCGTCGGGGTTGGGCAAGTTAGGCACGTTGCCGAACTCAGCGTTCTTGTAGCTGACACCGTCCATAACATAATTGTTATCCACGGAGCGTAACCCATTGCTGGTAACTCCGTCGTTCTCCTCCTGGTTGCCTTCCGTTCCCGTGCCGGTCGTTTGTGTGCCGGCAGTGAGCGTGACCAGTTGCAGGGCGTTGCGGCCGTTGAGCGGCAGCTCGCGCATAGCGCGGCTGGTGATTGTCGTTTGGACCTCGGACGAAGTCGATTGCACGACCGGGGCGGATGCGGTGACCTCCACGGATTGCACCGTCCCTCCGACCGTGAGCTGTAAATGAAGGTCCACGCTCTGCCCGGTCAGGAGTTGTAATCCGCTGCGGGTCAGCTTTTGAAAACCGGCATGGGTAACAACAAGCTCATACCCGCCGATGGGCAAAGAAGGAAACCGGAATAGGCCCTCGGCGTTGGTCACGGCATTATAGGTCAATGCAGTTTGGGTGTTTCTGCACGCCACGCTGGCCTGAGGCACGACTGCGCCTGTCGCATCCACGACCGTGCCCGTCAACAGGGCCGTTGATTGTGCGAGAAGAAAAGAGGGCGCCAGCCACGCGGCAAAGACAAAAAGCAAAACATACTTCACCTTGCGCCTGAGCAAGCCTTCAGTGGCAACTCGGATGTTGAGCTTTTCCATATTCAATTTCCTCCAGACCAAAACCCGACGCAATGAATGAAGGCTACTAAGGCCGAATATCGAATGTCAAGCTAAAAATTGGTATCTTATATATTAGATTCGTGCGATCTTTTGCACGGGTATCTCAAAAGCTATCACCGGGCCCGCTGATTGGGCTGGGGCGGGCGCGTTCAAGAGTGGCGCCGCGCCGGTGGGCGTCATGGCGGGCAACAGGGAAATCAAGTTTTCAGCGTTGAACCCTTCCCGGGCGGCGCGGGAATCAATAAAGGAGCAATTGATCAATCCGCCCGCTGAGGTCACGAAGGTAGGACTCCGGACCGGGGGCCAGTTCGGTGGTGACAATCCCCGAGTAGCCGACATCGATCAGGGCCTGGCGCACCGCCTTCCAATCAACGGTCCCTTCGCCGAGGTTCACAAAGTGGCGGGTTTTGGGGTCGTAGTCTTTCAGGTGAATTTTTGCGATTCGCCCGCCCAGCGCGCGAATCCAATCCTGCGGATAACCGAAGGGCATGACATTGCCGACGTCAAAGTAGGCTTTGAGCCAGGGGCTTTTGAACTCGTCCACATAAGCGGCGAATTCGACAGGGCTGAGCAAGAATTTATTCCAGACCTCTTCCACGGCGATAACGACCTTCTGCTCCGCGGCAAACGGAATGACCGATCGCAGGTTTTTCTGCGAGCGAACCCAGGCCTCGTGGTAGGAGACAGCCGGCGTAACCAGGGCGGGGACGACAAGGACGGTACTTCCGCCGTAGAGGCTGGCTTCACACAAAGAGGTCCGCACCGCATCCAACCTTTTGCTGACGATGGAGGAATCCGGACTCGAAAGCGGCAACTCCGTCCAAAGGCCGTTGGTGACACCATGGATTTTGATGTTCGCCGCATCCGCCGACTTCTTAATTTCGTCAGCCTCCTGCAGGTCGGTCACGGTGTTTGCTTCGACGTAATGGAAGCTGGCGTCCCGCGCCATGTTGAAACGCTCGGCATAGCTAAGTTGCTTCGGCAACATCCGCAGTTGGACAGCCTTGTGGACCTTGCCGACCAAGGTCTGAGAGTCGCTGGATATAGCATTGGAATCGGCGGAGGCCCCACGACCGTCCTTGAAGGCCGACGCCCGGAATGTCCTGCTGGAGAGGTCTCCAGCCAGTGTTCCCGCCATGGCCACTGCGCCTTCCATAACCTGCCGTCGAGAAGTACTGTTGGGCACCCTGCGCTCCTTTGCCTAAAGTTGCGCCATCGTTCTTCCACTTCAGAAAAGCGAAGGGCAGATGGGCCGGGCGGTGGCCTCATCCGTGTGAACTATACAATCCGCATGCCCCTGCAGCAGTGTGGAAGGATAATCGGACCGGGGTTCGTCCAACACGGAAATGCGGAAGATGGCTCGGTGGCGCTCTCCACCGGCAAGAAACAAGCGGATGCGCCGCGACGCAAGGATATCGCGCATACCCAGGGTCACGGCCATCGGAGGGATGAGATCGGAACTCCCTCCCGTGGCGTAGATACTTTGCACCACGATCGAGTCATCGCCCAGCACCACCACACGGGTGCGTGATTCGCGCAACTGCTGGACTGAGATTCGATGCCACCGTGATATAAGCGGCTCGTTGAAGGCCACGTGTCCGTGATAACCGATTCCGCCGAAACATGTATCGATGCCACCGACTCTCTGAATCTGCTCGCTGATCCCGTCCGGGTCGAAAGGAGTGGGAAAGTGAACATGGTCAGGCCTGGGTCTCAACTCCGGGTCCAGTTTTTCGAAGACTTGTCGCCGCATGAAACCCTCGAAGCTCAGAGGGTGCTCGATGGGCAAAGGCCGGCCCTCCCAGTCCAGGAATTCATCCATTTGAAAGGTGTGCGCCTCTTTCCAGCTTATACGTTCTCGATTGCATATTTCCACAAGCTTGAAATACTGGGCGACGGGACCCACCGGCAGGATCCAGCGCGTCGGCTGCTTCCGCTCGTTATTCGCGCAAATCTCATCAGCCATCGAGCGGGCAAAGTAACCCAGCATCGACGGAATATCAGGGGAAAGGCGGACGCCCAGTTTTGCGCGCTTTATCAAGCTCTCAACGGGCAGGGCGAGTATTTCCTCCAGGCTCATTTCCTTGTCCTTATGATCTGAACCGCGGCCATCTCACTGATTGAGATGAAGCAGCCTTGCTGCCGTTGCGCCATTGATTAGATCGAGTGTTTTTTTATCCAGGCCGAGCGGCTCGAAAATCTGGTCGTGAACTCGTTTCCCCGTCTCGAGTTCCTCCACCTTCAGGATGTCGGTCCCGAAGACGATTTTCTCCCAAGCGGCGGGCCAGAAGAAATGGTAGCGGTAGAAATCCGGTCCTTTGTTCGCCCGCCAGCCTCCCCAGCACGCCCCCGTAAGGTCTACGTAATAATTGGGATGGATACGGGCCATCATTGAGGCTTCCTCGTGCCATGGAGCTCCCAGATGCGCGCCGACGATGTTGATCCCGGGGAAACTGCGGGCGACGGCATCGAGCCGCGCCGGCGTCATTTTGGTTGAGTTCACGCGCAGCTCCCTGTCGGCGCTGGTCCGCATCACGATGCCAGTGTGAAACAGAACAGGAAGGTTGTACTTTTCCATCCGATCGTAGAGGGGAAAGTAACTCAAATCATCGTAAGGGGCCAAAGGGTTGATGATCTTGATTCCGCGGAAGCCCTGGCTGACATATTTGTCGATTACCTCCGGAGCATCGACGCCAAGGCGCACGTGCGCCAAACCGATGATACGCTCGGGGTATTGCTCGAAGGCCGCCCGGACCTCGTCGTTTGAAACATGGCCGAATTCTTCTCCCGCCGAACACAAGCAAATACGGTCAATGCCGACCTTCGGCAACTTCTCGATCAGGCGCGGCAGGAAGTTTTCCTGGCGGGCATAATGGGCATGAAAATCTATGACCACCCCTTTCCCTCCTCGATCAGGCCTGCGCGCTGCGGGCCGGGCTTGTTGCTAAAGCCATTCCGAACCGCGTCGATTTAAACCAGCCAGTCAACAGGGCGCGTTCCCTATGAATCCGCCCACCCGAATCTGCCTTGTTGCCTTGAATGCCTTTTCAATGTATCACGCCGAGACCCGCCTGCAAGCCATACTCACTTGCAAGGCCACAACGCGTTAGCCCCGACGCTTGCCACGACTACAAGCCTGCCCCGCTTGTGAAGTGCTTTGCGGCCAACCGTGTAAAGTAATTCTTGACTTTCACTAATATCTGATATACGTTTGTGCATGTCAAGACCTTTTTTAATTGATCGCGTGCGGGGAAATGCGATACACGAGATATTAAATTTCGCGGAGGATCTGATGAGACACTTTCTGGTTCATGATGGCCGGGACAATGTAGGGGTGGTTGTAAGAGACGTCAAATCGGGGGAAAACCTCGTGGGGGAAAGCACGGACAGCGGCGCGGCGTTGAAAGTGAAATCGCTCCAACCGATTCCGCTGGGACACAAGATCGCCCTTAAAGAATTCAAGGTGGGCGATACCGTTATCAAATATGGCGAGGACATCGGCAAAGTGGTGGGCAACATCCGTGCCGGCGAGCACGTTCACGTTCATAATCTCAAAACAAAAAGGTGGTGAGAAAAATGCAGAAACCAACATTCAAAGCTTTTCGGCGCGAAAACGGCCGCGTGGGAATTCGTAACCATGTCGTGATTCTCCCCGTGGATGACATTTCCAACGCCGCCACCGAGGCGGTGGCGCGTGTGATCCACGGCGCTCAGGCGCTTCCCCATGCCTACGGGCGGCTGCAGTTCGGCGAGGATCTTGAGTTGATGTTTCGAACGCTGATTGGGACCGGGGCGAATCCCAACGTGGCGGCGGCCATCGTCATCGGCATCGAGCCGGGGTGGACAGACCGCGTGGTGCAGGGCATCGCCAAAACGGGCAAACCCGTGGCCGGATTTTCCATCGAGCGCAGCGGCGATCTCAAGACAATTGCTGAAGCTTCCCGCAAAGCCCTGGAATTCGTTCAGCAGGCGAGCGAGCGGCAACGCGAAGATTGCACCATGGACGAGCTGTATGTCTCCGTCAAGTGCGGCGAATCAGACACCACCACCGGCCTCGCCTCATGCCCGACGGTTGGCAACGTTGTGGATCGCCTGGTGGACATCAACGGGACAACATCCTTCGGCGAAACATCTGAGTTGACCGGCGCCGAACATGTGGTGAAGAAGCGCGCCGCCACGCCCGCCATCGGCGAGCAGTTCATGAGGGTGTGGAGCGAATACAACGACTTCATTAATGAAAATAAAACGGACGATCTGTCTGAATCCCAACCCACCAAGGGCAACATCCGTGGCGGCCTGACCACCATCGAGGAGAAAGCCTTCGGGAATATCCAGAAGATCGGCAAGCGCGCGAAGTATGTCGGGGTTCTCCAACCTGCTGAAGCGCCGTCCGGCAAAGGGCTGTGGTATATGGACACGTCCTCGGCGGCCGCGGAGGCTCTCACGTTGTGGGCCGCTTCGGGCGCCGTACTTCACCTGTTTCCCACCGGCCAGGGAAACATCATCGGAAATCCCATCATGCCGGTGATCAAGCTCTCGGGCAATCCGCTCACCTGCTCCACCATGAGCGAGCACATTGATCTCGACGTCTCGCAAATTTTGACTGGAGAAATGACGTTCGATCAGGCGGGCGACCGGCTGCTCGAACTGATGGTCCGCACAGCAAACGGGCGCATGACCGCCAGCGAAGCCCTGGGCCATCGCGAGTTCGTCATGACCAAGCTTTATCGCAGCGCGTGAGCTTTCGCGCCAGCATGTATAGTTGTCGTGGCCATTTGCCGCGTGCCTGCCCCGGTATGACCGCGCGGTTTTTCGAACTGTGTGATTGTGCGGGAGAAAAGAAACTGCTCATTCTTAGATTAGCTGAAAGCAAGGCAAGGGCGGTCAAGAATCGCTGCAAAAGCACCAGTGATTGATTTGAACACTTGGGTCAAGTTGCAGATCAATATCGTTGCGAGGTATCGAAAATGAAATCATCCAAGCCGGATCGTCGGGAATTCCTGCAGGGTCTCGGGACTGCCTCGATTTCGGCGGCAGCTTTTTTGCTGCCTGCTTCATTATCGGGCCGTGGAATTGATGAGGACGGTATTCTAGCGGGGCGACCGATGGTGCGGTACCCGGAGAAGACTGATCTGATTCTGCTGACCTCCCGCCCGCCTCAACTGGAAACGCCAATGCGCTATTTGGGCAGCGTGATCACTCCCAACGAGGCCTTCTACGTCAGATATCACATTCCGCCACCGACATCGGTGGACCTGAATACGTGGCGCCTTAAAATCGCGGGGAACGTCCGCGAACCGATCTCTTTTTCGATGGATGACTTGAGAGGCAAGTTCAGCTCGCAACGGGTCATCGCCGTGAACCAATGCTCGGGAAACAGCCGTGGCCGATTTTCTCCGCGTGTCTTTGGAGGACAGTGGGGAGACGGGGCGATGGGCAACGCGGCCTGGACGGGCGCCCCGCTGCGGGATATTCTCGAGCGGGCGGGGCTCAAGGATGGGGCGCTTCAAGTTACCTTCAACGGTCTGGATGATCCCGTCCTCCCCACCGCGCCGGACTTCGTCAAGAGCCTGACTGTGGACCATATTATGAATGAGCCCGATATTCTTGTGGCTTACGAAATGAACGACAAACCCCTTCCCATGCTGAATGGGTTTCCGGCGCGCCTTGTCGTTCCAGGATGGTACGCGACCTATTGGGTTAAGAACCTGGCGGAGATTACGGTGCTCGATCATGAGTTCATGGGTTTCTGGATGCATAAGGCCTATCGGATCCCTGATACCCCTGGCGCCTGCGTTCCGCCGGGGACCCAGCCGTTGCGGACCATTCCCATCAACCGCATGGACGTGCGCTCTTTCATCATTACGCCAAGCGAGGGCGATCGCGTCAAAGCAAAGCGGCCAGCGGTCATCAAGGGTATAGTATTTGATGGAGGATCTGGCATTAGCGACGTTGTGATTTCGACGGACGCGGGGAACAGTTGGCGCAGCTCAAGGCTCGGGCAGGATATGGGTAATTATTCCTTTCGAGAATGGTCCTTTCAGTGGACGCCCCCCAGCCAAGGAAGCTATCGCCTGATGGCGCGTGCGACCAACCGAATCGGCCAATCGCAGCCGCTTGAGCCGCTCTGGAACCCGGCGGGGTTTATGCGGAATGTGGTGGAACATGTGGATGTTCGTGCGGACTGAGGCCTCCAACTGCAGGAAGGGGTGGTAAAAATGAAAGCTGGACTCACAATGGCAGCGATTATTTTGACTTGTCTGGCGATGTTTGCGGCGGAGCTATCTCCGAAGAAAGTCATCGAGCTCCCGGCCGATAATTCCATGGCGGAGCTAAAACCCGGGCCGGGGCTCAAGACAGTTCAAGCAGACTGCGGCGTCTGTCACTCCACGGACTACGTTGTCCGGCAACCGCACAAAAGCGCGAAGGATTGGCAGGCGGAAGTCACGAGGATGATAACGGCCTTCGGAGCGCCTATTCCGAAGTCGGATGAGGGAATCATTGCCAAGTATTTGGCCACTGCCTATGGGCCACAACCCCCGCAAAAGGATCATCCGGGTCCGGTGCGGTGATTTTCGATTGGTCGAATAATTGTTTTGTCGGGCAGCGCGGCCTGTGGCCGCAACCCAAGTGAGATTCTCGGTGGACTCTGTGCTTCAAAGATTCCACCACAGAAATCACACAGCGTCACAGTGAACTCTGTGTTCAGTCTTTTCCTGCCACCGAGACTACGAAGTCCATGCGGTTCTATCTTCCCGCCACAGAAGAAAAAATCTTCACGGCAGGAGAAGTAGCTGATTCATAGTGTTACAGAATGGTTTTAGGGAGTAAGGAATCCCTGTAGGAATGTGAGAGAGCTCCGATTCCAGTACGGTGAGGGTCATTTATCTGTACGCATCCCAGCCGCTTTGACATGCGAAACGCTGAGCCCGAAGCTCATGTCCCCGGCGGCCAACTCTGTTGCCGCTGTGCGCGATGCGTTGCGCGATCCGATCGGCACACCCCCCTTACAGAAACTAGTTCACCCGGGGGAGCGAGTAGCGGTGCTGGTCAATGACATCACGCGGCTCGTTCATAGTGAGATTTTTCTTCCTGTTCTCATCGAAGAATTAAATGGTTCGGGTATCCCGGATCGCGACATCTTTATCGTATTCGCGCTCGGCATTCATCGTCGTCAGTCTGCCGAAGAACAGCATCGTATCGTGGGTGAAGAAATTTCCCGCCGTATTGCTCTTTATGACCATGATTGCCATGACCGGGACAATTTGGTCAGTGTGGGTCAAACAAGCCGGGGCAACGAGGTTTGGATCAACCGCCGCGTTTGGGAAGCTGACCGAGTCATCCTGACGGGGGAAATTATTCATCATCTAATTGCCGGTTACAGTGGTGGACGCAAAAGCCTCGTGCCAGGGGTGGCGGGAGCGGAGACCACTACATTTAATCATCGATTTATTCTGGACCCGAAATGCCAGGCCGGGGTTCTGGATGGAAATCCTGCTCACGAGGATCTTTTGGAGGCCTGCCGGATGTTTGGTCCGGATTTCCTGCTGAACGTTGTTTTGAATCAAGAGGGAAAAATTGTGCGGGCGGTGGCTGGCCATTATGATTTGGCCCATCGGGAAGGCTGTAAAACCGTTGACCAGATGTACCGATACTCTGTCGAAGAACCTTTCGATGTGGTTCTCGCCAGCGCGGGAGGCTTTCCCTTTGACATCGACCTCCGGCAGGCGCACAAAGGGATGGAGAACGCCACAAGAGCTTTGAAGCCAGGTGGGGTGCTCGTCTATTTTGCCGAATGCCGGGAAGGAGCCGGCCACCGGGCAATTGAAGAATGGGTTAAGAGATTTTCGACCTCGACCGAAATGGAACGGGAATTGCGCTCAAAGTTCGTCGTGGGGGGGCATAAAGCCTATTGGCTCGCGCGGATGGGCGAGCAGTTGCGAATACTTTTGGTGTCCGGACTTCCGGAAGAGTTTGTCCGCCGCTGCCATCATCACCCCGCGCCGGATCCCCAAGAGACTGTTGAGCGTGAACTCGCAAATCTGCCAGTCGGGGTGCGAATCGCCCATATCCCGTATGCCGGTTTTACGCTGCCGGTCGGGGAGCGAAAGTCCGTCGCAGAATAAAATCATTTTGGATATCGGCCTGCCTGTCGGCAGGCAGGTTTCCATTTTTGTGCTGGAGAGAGAGCAACGAAGCGCGATGTCCGGCCCACATTCCAAACGTAATTCGAGGCAAATTTATGAAGACTCATCCGCTTTATCTGAACGGCCAGTGGGTGGATAGCACAACACGGCTCGCTATTGTCAACCCGGCCACCGGCGAGCCATTCGCCGAGGTTTCGACGGTAGACCGAGCCCGGGTAGCGGAGGCGGTGCGGGATGCCCATCAAGCCTTTGAGAACTGGCGTCAGCTCACGGGCAAAGCGCGTGGCGAATACCTGAAAAAGATCGCGGATGAACTGGAGCGGCGCGGCGAGGAGATCGCTTGCACCATCACCAGGGAAAACGGCAAACCGCTGCCGCAAAGCCGGGGTGAAGTTGCCATGTCGGTGGATCACTTGCGCTGGTTCGCGGAAGAAGCGCGCCGCGTGTACGGCCGGATCGTCCCGCCCCAGGCCGGCTCCAAACGGCACCTTGTTATTAAAACGCCCATGGGAGTGGTTGCCGCGATCAGTCCGTGGAACTTCCCGCTGGTGCTCGCATTGCGCAAGGTGGCGCCGGCGCTGGCCGCGGGCTGCACGGTGATTCTGAAACCCGCGAGCGCAACGCCCCTCAGCGCCGTGACGCTGGCCGAATGCGTGGAAGTCGCCAAGTTGCCCCAGGGAGTTTTTCAGCTTGTGCTCGGCCGCTCCGCCGACATTGCCCAAGAATTTCTGGAAAATCCCCTTTGTCGCAAGATTACGTTCACCGGGTCCACTGAGGTGGGTCGAAAGCTGATCGAGGGTGCAGCGGCCGGGATCAAACCGCTATCCCTGGAATTGGGCGGCCATGCCCCCGTGCTGGTTTTTGACGACGCCGACCTTGGCCCGGCAGTCGAAGGCGCCATGACGATCAAATTCCGCAATACGGGCCAATCCTGCATTGCCGCCAACCGCATCTACGTCCACCGTTCGATCTACGAGAAGTTCCTTGAACTCTTCACTCAGAAGACGGGCGCCTTGAAAGTGGGCGACGGGATGGAGGACGGGGTGGAGATTGGCCCGCTCATCAATGAAGAGGGAGTCGCCAAGGCTGTCGCGCACATTGAGGACGCCGTTCGGCGCGGCGCCCGGTTGCTGTGCGGTGGAAAGCGCGTTGAGCGCAAAGGCTGGTTCCTTGAACCGACGGTCCTCGCAGATGTGCCCCCAGACGCGGTGTGTATGTCCGAGGAAACGTTTGCCCCGGTTGCACCCATTTGTCCCTTCAACGCTGATTCCGAAGCAATCAATTGGGCCAACAGCTCGCTTTTCGGCCTTAGCGCCTACGCTTTTACGCGCGACCTCAGCCGGACGTGGCGCCTGATGGAATCTCTGGAGGCCGGAACGATCGGGATTAATGACAGTGTTCCCTCCACCAGCCAATGCCCCTTCGGCGGGATCAAACAGAGCGGTTGGGGACGTGAACTTGGAATCGAGGGCCTGGATGCTTTCGTCGAGACCAAGCACATTTCTCTGGGAGTTAACATCTGACTTTGAAGTAGATCCAAACATTGCCTGCCGCCTCGGAGAAAGTACGAAGAAGGGTCATCGATCACCTAAAAAAATGAAATTGGATTCAGCCCGGCAAAAGGTCTCACAAAACAGTGGGGCTCCCCGCCTTAAGCAGGTCTGGAAAAGTTCTGAAAAAAGTTCCAGGGCCACCATGTCTTAAGGCGACCCTGGAAATCGGGCCAGCGCATCCCACCTCTGGAAGGAGAGGCAATCTGCTTGCGGAGCTGGCATGGGCGTTCGATCATGGGCCCGTTTTGATGAATATAATGTTCCGGGATGAGATTTGATATATAGTACTGATACGCGCAGCTAAAGAGGTTGAGGATTACAGCCTGCGAGTGTCAGGAGGGAAGAATTGAAACTCAGAATACCAGAGAATCTGACTCAGCAGGCCTACCAATCCATCCGTGATGAGATCATCAAAGGCAAACTCGATGGTCGGCAGCATTTGACTGAAGGTTTCTTTGCCAGTCGCTTCGGAATCAGCAAGTCCCCGATTCGTGAGGCTCTGAACCGGCTCGAGGCGGAGGGCTTGATTACCATCATTCCGCGGCGCGGCGCATTCGTGTCTGAATTTTCGATTCACGATATCGAAGAAATCTACGAATTGCGTGAGGTTTTGGAGGCGCTCGTGGTGCGCAACGCGGTACTCAATTTGAAAACGCTTGCGGGTATGCGAGAATGCGTGCGTGCTGCGAAGGCTTACTTGCGCAAGAACGACATATCGAACTATATCCGCGAGGACTCCGCGTTTCATACCAGGCTGGCCATGGCAAGCAGCAACTCGCGCTTGGCAAAGATTCTTGAGAACATGCAATATCAAATGCTGATCTTGCGAGGCAAGACGTTCGAGTTGACGAGTCACACTTCAATAAAGCAGCACTCTCAAATCCTCAGCGTCCTCGAGAAAGGACAAAAAGATGTCGCGGCAAAGTTGATGGTTCGGCATATCCGGACCGTCCGAAGAAGACTGATCGATCACTTAAAAAGATTGGAAATTGAAAAGGCGGCTCAGCAAAAAACCTCTGCGAACAGTGAGACTGCCAGGCTCAGGAAGGGATAGATAGCCAACCCGGCTACCATCGCCGTGTGTGTTCTCCATCTCAGACGAAATGGATGTGCATGGTGCGCGCCAGCCGGCGCAACTTTGCGGCATGATGTCCCGCGAACATCGCCACATGATGTGGCATGCCTTGATGACAGAGTTCCTCAAACCATTCCCGCGGGTCTTGCTGTTCAAGCCGCGCCAGCGCGTTAGTACCCATCAGGTGGCGTTTGGGCCTGAGCGTCCGGCCTTCGCGAGCCGTCAGATAGTAGCTTCCGTCGCAGCGCCAAAATCGTAAGATGGTGATGGCCATATTCTCCCGGATCGTCGCCTCTACAACGGCCGGTTTCTTGATGTTGAAGTGGCGGGCGATGCACGGACCACCCGGTTCGCCTAGTGGCGGAGAGAGCGACATGGGCGCCGCGCCGATGTGCCACAAGGTGATAGTTTCCTGGTCGTGCTCAAGCCAGTCGGATAGGTAGCACCGTCCCATGCCCAGGCTTTCCCCAATCCAGGCTGAAAGCGCGCCATCGGCATCGCCTTCGCAGACCATAGCCCGGCCTTCATTGGCCAAGCGGGCAATGCCCAAGTAAGGCCACTGGCCAAAAAAATTGGGCATCTCCGGCCAGCAGCGGACCGCCAAGGCATCCAGATTCTCGTTGTCCATGAATGAGCGCATCGCCAAATAAAGGCGCGAAGCCATCGGCAGGTCGTCATCGCTGGTGTCTTTATGGGGCATCCCGAGAGCTTTGACTTTGGCCACGTCGTCGGCCACAGCTTCTTCGCTAAAGCTCTGGACCACATCGGCAAACTCGAGCAGGCTGAACGTCTGGATCTGGACTCCCAAACCACGGTGAACCGAGAACGGATCAGCGCCCATGGCAAAATATCCAGGCGCTTGCCCGCCCACAAGGCCCAGGCGCACCGACCGCAACCGACGTACGGTGGCAGCCAAACGCACCGCCTCGCTGAGTTGTTGCCGTGTTTCAGGCGCATCGGGATCGCCATAAACGAGCTCGAAGGCATGTCCCATCTGCCGAAGAGTTGAAGCCCAGCAGTGGACGCCGACCAGCGAGCAGGAACTGATCATGCCGCCGTACGGCTTTTCGGGAGTCGCCCAAAGCACCAGCGGATCCGGCCAAAGCTGCGCTAGTGTCGGGGCCAGGCGTCCGTCTCCCATCGTCGTCTGCAACAAAACGATCGCGTCAGCGCATTTCTCTTCGCAACTCGCCATGGCCCGGCGCAGCGACGAATCATCGATCGTCTTTTCGGAAGGCTCAAAGAGAACAAAACCAGTCTGGTGAAGCGCACTGCGCACCAGCTCATCCATCCGCCCGCCCCATTCCAAGTCAAAGCCGGGGCGGCGGCGCCCAAGGAAAATGACACCGAGCTTCGACGGTTTGACTTTCGGCACGGAGTCAATCGGGGCTGCTTCCGCTCTGCTCCCGATCAAGTTGCGGGTCACACTCATATCCAAACCTCCAGCGCCTTGCATGCCAGGGCGAAATATTCTGCTGTCAGCCGAAACGTCGAGTTCACAAATTCTCCGCTCAACGCAAGTTTGCGAAGAGGTCCATCCCCTGTCCGCGTTCGGCTGCGAGGCGGTCAAGGGAGTCTTTAGGAGTCAAACGCTCATGAACAACTCCGCAGACCGCCGCGGCGAGCGCCCGCGGGTCCTCCTTTGAAGCGAACGATACGTTCCGGCCCACCATGACGCCGCGAACGTTGGCTCCGGCGTCCATCCCGGCGGCGAAGTCCTTGAGGATCGTGGTGGAGTCTTCCCGCGCCGGGCCGCCCAGCATCAAGATCGGCAAGGCGGTGGCCCGCGCCACGCGATCATACCCCTCCGAGTAGGAAAGCTTGAGGTACATGCGGGCGGAAGATTCTCCCATCGCCGCCGCCGCACCCGTATCGCGAACCAGCGCCTCCACGGTCTTCACCGTGTCGTAGCCGCCATTCTTGGTCCTTTGCACGCTCATCGGTTCCACGAACGCGTACAAATCTTCGCGGTAAAGCTCCGTGATGGCCTGGGCGCAGTCGCTCACGGCCTTGATGGACCGCTCGTCGGCCGGGTCGAGCCGGTACATCATTTTCCCGCCTTCGAAATTCAACCTCTTGAGCTGCCGGGCGGTGAAGCAAGTAAAGCGATCGTCAATCTCGCCCTCTACCCCGGCGTGTCCGCCGCGGTTCATGCACCCGATCAATACCTTATCATCAATCAAAGACGCGCCGCCGGATTCGCGGACCAGCGCATTCAAAATCAGAAGGTCCTCCATAAAGTCCGTTGTTCCCATGATGCCGTCGCAGCCCGGTGTGGTCAGGACGCGCAGGGCCCGGGCCAGGTAACCGTGGCGGTCGCCCATGATCAGGGGATCGGCGCCCAGGTTCGTCACGCGTCGCCCCGGGTGGTCCGTGGCCAGGATCACGAGCTTTCCGTCAAGCGTCAGCCGCGCTCTCCTGTGACGCCGGGTGGCTTCCGCCAGAATGACTTCCGGCCTCTCCACTCGAACATCGGTGATGCTTTCAAAAAGTTTCCTGGGTAAAAAGTTTTCCGGAGAAAAAAGATACTCGCCAATTTTATAAGAAACGGTTGCCATATCAATGTCCTTCCTTTTTGAAATTCGCGCGGCCCGAGAACGCAGCTTCAAGACGTGCGTAGGGCGTCACAGGCCCGCCGACCAGAGGTTCGGCGTAAGCGCGGTATTCTTCCTTAATGTCATTGCGGTTTTCGGTGACGTATTCGAGCGGTAACAGACGCGTTTGATCTGCCACCGTCTCCAGCGGAGCGGTTCCGTAAGTGACAACGTACGCGGCGCCCGGCTGCCGTTCGATGGTGGCCATGAAACCCGTATGGCCATTCATGGCCCATGAGGCGCCAAAAGCTCCAACTTCTTCGGCTTCACGGCGGTCAGAAAGAGAGACCATCACAGCCGAAGACCGGCCCAAGAGCCCCGGCTTTTCGCTGCGGGCGCGGAGGCCTAATTTCGATGTCACCAAACTCGCCAGCGTTGCGGCAACGTCACCGGTCATGGGATGCCCGAAGCCATCCTTGATGGTCGCGTTACGCCGCGCGCCCCAGCTTTTTCCATCTTCGTCTTTGACCCCTTCTGAGACCGCCACGACGACCCAAGCCAGCCGGTCATAAACTTTTTGCACGTCGGTCAAAAATTTTTCCGATGTCAGAGGCAGCTCGGGCACGTAGATGAGATGCGGCGCGTCGTCAGGATGGCTTCTGGCTAGGAGCGTTGCCGCCGTCAGCCAGCCGGCATCGCGCCCCATCACTTCGAGGATCGATACCGGGGTTGGGAGGCTGCGAACGTCCGCTCCCAAATCCGCGGCGGACTGCGCAATGTAACGTGCCGCGGACCCAAAGCCGGGACAGTGATCCGTGTGCGGAAGATCGTTGTCGATAGTTTTCGGGATGCCGCAGCAGACCATCTCGTAATTCAGATCCAGCGCCGCGCGATTCATTTTCAGGGCGGTGTCCATTGAGTCGTTGCCGCCGATATAGAAGAAGTATCGGACGTCCTTCTCCATGAACGCGCGAACGGCCTTTGTGGATTCTTCGGCGCTCAGCATCTTGCGGCAAGACCCGAGGGCAGCACCCGGCGAATCAACGATCTGTTTCCATAACCGATCACCCGGCTCCCGTAAATTTACGTAGCAGTCACCAAGCACGCCCATGATCCCATGCCGGGCGCCCCAAATGTTGCAGCGGGTCTCGATCTTCCCGGTCGCCTCGCGCACAATTCCATATAAGCTGGCATTGATTACAGCCGTTGGGCCTCCACCCTGCGCAATGACCACATTCCCCATTCGCGACATAGCATCTCATTCCGCGGGAATCAAAACCGGCATCCCGCGATTCAGATATGTTATCACCGTCCGTTCGCAGAATTTGCTGCCCCCAAGCATCACCCTTAATGGGGGCGATGGATCGGCAGGTTAACGGACGTGGGATTTCCGGTCTTGAGCGAAACCCGATGTTAGATTATATCAGATATCAGACGGAATCTCCATTTCTTTTTTCCCGGACGCCGCGCCAGACTTCCGCATTTGCGCTACAATCCCCTCATAGATTTTTCTCAGTGCATGACAGCCTCGTGAGGTCGCAATGAGATTCCGGAAAACGCTGACCCATTGCTGTCATGCTGAGCGGCAGCGAAGCATCCTCTTTTTGGCGATGGCGCTGGTCTTTGCGCTGTCGGCCTGGGCGCAGCAGAAGCCTTTTACTCGGGACCAAGTGCAAGGCCTGGTGCGGGACGGACTCGGAGACGAGTCAGGCGCAAAGCTGATTGAGCAGCGCGGGATTGATTTGGCGTCGGCAGATGATATTCTCCAAAGCCTCAAGGCCGCAAGAGCGAGCGACGCATTTCTTAAGGGCTGCACGCGGACAGAGTGGCGTAGATCAAGAGGAAGATCGAAGATCTCAAGGATGTGAGCGTGGAGGGGTGACATGCAGACGGGAATCGTGGCGGTGAAGGTTGACTATGGCCGGTTGATTTTGGAATGGTTCATTTTAATTATCATTACACTCGCGGCACTGGCGATAATCTTGTTTGGACAAATAGGAGTTAGACGTATTTCCATCTCGACCGTCAGTTGGCTGACCGATCCAGGGTTGGTGGGGGTCTTTCAAAACATTTCTGCGGGCAGGCACGCGTTCGCTCCGAGAGTCCTTGCGACCACTACGGTAGAGCAGCTCGCCATAAAGCCGCCGGATGGGGCGGTGTCTACAGGCAAAGGCACTCTTGATGGCAAACGGCACTGGCTCGACAAAGATGGGAAAGACCTGGGGGTGGTGCCACCGGATGGGGCAGTGTTCGCGGCCATCTTGGACAGAGACAACAAACGTCATTATCTCGACAAAGACAGTAATGACCTTGGATTGGTGCCGTCTGAGTCGGCCCCGCCGGGCGGCGGCTTCGATTGGGACTCAGCAACGCCCAAGCCGTCTGTGAAGGAAACGTTGCCAGACGTGACGGCGATGCATCTCTATCTGTTTGCGTGCTTCCTGTTTGGAGCGGCGGCGCTGGTGCTCGCGGGGCTTTATCCGCCGTGGCTTGGGAAGCCGTTGTCTGACGCGGCGAGCGTAGAGAGCTATCACTTGCCGCTGGTTCCGGCTGGTTACGGCTGGCTTTGGCAGTCTTACCGGGTGCGTGGTCGGCAGACCAAGAAGTGAAGCGGCTTATCGTGGGGGACGGCCCCGAGGTCGCTCAACTTGTAGGGCCGGCCGCCTTTTTCTTTTTGGGTTTTGGTTTTTAATTTAAAACCGATCTACGGCCTGCTCAAAAATCATAGGGTACAAGTCCAGCCCCTCACTGCTTGACAGAATCGTGAAGGAGGTTAGTGCTGTCCCATGAAATCATCCGTTACAATCCCATGTGACTGTGGTCGACAGCTAACGCTGGAATCTAGCGGAACACAACCATTCATCAGCCCTGTGTGCCCTAACTGTCACACGACTATTTTCGTCATCGAACCACGGGGCAATCCCATAAGCATACGGATTCTTAATCGCGCATGGGCAGAACTTGAGAATAAGGACTTCACTCTCGTTATCGTCTTTAGTGCGATGGCTGTTGAGTGCGAACTAGCCTACCTGTTCTTCAAGTGGAAAGAACTCGAACTCAGCGCGACTCGGACTCCGGCCGAAGCAGATAAGAACGAGTGGGAGAAACAGTGGCGGGATTGCCTTAGTGTTACCGCGAGGCTTGACGAGGTATCGAAGTTGTTGACAGAAGAAGCATTTGGATCGTTCCTGTCCCACAATGGCGCACTGCTGAAGCCGCTTCACAACAAATTCCCCAACTCAAGAAACCCCGCATCACTGAAGGACTTTCTCCAAAAGGAGTTTTTCGACAAACGGAACAAAATCGTACATCGCGGTCAGATAAATTTTCAGCAAGCGGATGCCGAGCAATGCTTTAGTTTGGCCGCGACGCTCCGTCAGATTTTGAGTGAAATGGACTCTCAGAGGAATAAGCGCCTCCAGGCAGAACTTAAAGCCGGATGAGGAAACCCCATGAACTTCGTGGTGATTGGAACGGACCACAATATGCAGAGCCGGGACCCGGGCCTGGAAGGATTGTTGTCCGGGTTCCTCAAACTAAAATACATTGAGCCGCTTCAGGCGATCGCTGAGGAGTACGGCGAGAAAATCGGGGAATCGATCGCGCAACGGTTCGCCCAGGGGAGCGGCCTGTGCTGGTATAACCTTGACATGACAAGAGAAGAAAAGCACAAGGCGGGCATACTCGAAGAACAGCGCAGTCGGCCCATATCGCACGACCGGGTCGCGTTCCGACTGCCCTCTGACGATGTGAGAGAAGAGGCGTGGGTCCGAAAGTTAACCGGACCCCAATCAGGCACTACAGTAGTGATCTGCGGGTATCTTCACTTTGAAAGATTGGTGGGGCAGTTGCGGGCACAGGGGCATGTTGTCGATACCCGGGTCTACCTGGAGAGTGTTCCTGAGATCAAATTGATGGGGCTACGGTTACCGCTCTCATGATCGTGGGCTTTTCCTTCGATAACGACCCATGGTCAATTCCAAAGACGAATTGACTGTGGCTACCTCCGGGTCATCGTGTTCGTGGCACGGGCGTCCCGCCCGTGCGCATGGGCAGAGCTTGCCCTGAGCGCAGTGAATGGGTACCCATGCTACGGTCGGCGTTCGAACTGTAATCTCTGCACTTGTAGCTTCCCACCTTGCGCAACTCGATCACAACGTAGGGGCAGGCCTCGTGCTTGCCCTTCGGAAGGGAACCCGCGAGAGGACCCGGACGGGCACCCACGAGGGGTGCCCCTACCCTTGGCGGCAATGTCCACGGAGCTTAAGGACGGGGTTTTACTTGAACGGTATTTCCACTTCGGCATAACTGCCGAGTGTTGCTGCATTCGCAGCGGCCACGACCCTTTCAATATAGCGGCGCAAAGTGGGCCATTGCTGATTGCCGAGGACCACAAACGCGATTTTCCGGCCTTTCAGATTTTGTTGGTAACAGATGTTTTGGTCAGTCGTCAGCAGCAGATCGAAGCCCGCCGCCTCAGCAGCCGCTATCAGTTCGCCGTTAAGAAGCCGGTCCCATCCTCGTTCGATGGCTTCAACCACCACATGGCCTTTGAGCGCGTTCCGGAGCGGAGCGTGAGTACCGTTATCAAAGAGTATGAGCATCGGCCCTTGGGGCGGAGGGCTGCACAGGTGGCGCGTCAAGGCTTCGCGCCGCAAATTCGATCACGGCAACCACCTGTTCGTGGGACAAATGAAACCAGTCCATGATTTCGTTGATCGAGGCCCCTGCTTCCAGATTGTCAAAGACAACCGAAACCGGCGTCCGCGTGTCCCGGAATACCCATGCGCCGCTACGCTTGCCGGGAATGCTCTCGACAGCGGGGCATTGGGACCAATCGAGTGTTGCCATAATCTTACCCTCTCATCGTAGTTTTATACCACAGTTGGGCGGCGGCGTCACGTGCGGACAGCGCGTAGCGGACAGCGCGTAGCACGGTCAGTGCTCTCGTGACCGCGGGCTTGTGCTTCGATGAAGGACCCGGAGCCAATTCCATAGACGAATTGACGGTGGCTACCTTCAGGTCATCATACGTTAGGCGTGAAGTGAAGGACCCGCTCCGGCCCTGCGTTAGAATTCGTAGCCCGGGCATCCTGCCCGTGCGCTTCGATGGCCAGAGCGGAAAGTTCCAGGATAACTGGGAGTGTCGAAATCGGGCTGCCTAAACCACACAAATTTGTCGCGCACCCATTTTTCAAACTTGCCTCGGGCACTATAGTATATGATGTATCACTCGCGCGCGAAGTCTTCGAGTCCACGCTTCATTGGACTGGCGAGGGCGCAGCGTGGCAAAGAAGAATGTGTTATCAATGTGGATCAAGTGATACCCAAACTCCCGTCGCGCAGCCACTCCCATGCTGAGGTTATCGCAGCGCATGTCCGTCGCCGCATTTCGCGCCGCCTGATCCCGTACCTGATGTTCATCTATTTGCTGGCCTTCCTTGACCGTGCAAACCTTGGAGTCGCCAAGCTCCAGATGCAAAAGGATCTGATTTTCACGGACGCGGTGATTGGCTTCGGCGCCGGCGTTTACTTTTTCGGGTTTGTCCTGCTGAGTATTCCTGGAAGCTTGATTGTCGAACGATGGAGCGCGCGAAAGTGGATTGCAGGCATCATGATTTCGTGGGGAGTGGTTGCGGTGCTGATGGGGTTTATCGGCGCTCCTCTGATGGGATCGTTGAGCACCAAATGGCAATTCTACGTGTTGCGATTTCTGCTTGGCGTTGCGGAGGCCGGGTTCTTTCCCGGAGTGATCGTGTATTTTTCGCATTGGTATCGCATCGAGGACCGCGCCAGAGCCCTGGCGTTTTTCGTGGTCACGCAACCGATCGCCGTGGCCACGGGGATCCCGCTCTCGCGATGGGTGCTCGATAACGTTCATTGGCTCGCCTGGAGCGGTTGGCGGTGGATTTTCATTTTGGAAGGCAGTCCTCCGATTTTGTTTGGTTTTGTGACCCTGCTGTATTTGGTGGACCGGCCGCAGGAGGCCAGGTGGCTTCCCGACCACGAAAAACAGTGGTTGATCAGGGAATTGAAGAGTGAAGAGAGGCAGAAAATCGTGGCGCGACGTGTCAGCTTGCTGGATGCTTTTCGTCATCCGCAGACCTTTCTGCTTCTCATCGTGAGTTTTTTAATTATTACCGGCAATCAAGCATTGATATTTTTTCTTCCCTCAATCACCGAGAGCAAGGCCTCTCTGCCAGTTGCGCTTCGCACTCTGGGCGCCGCTTTGCCTTACGTTTGTAGCGCTGCAGGCATCCTCCTGAACGGCTTCTGGGTGCATCGCACGGGCGCGCTGCGGTGGCACATCGCAGTTCCTGTGCTGGCGACAGGCATTTCGTTGAGTCTGGCAATTCTGGCCGGAGATCGAGCGTGGCTGGTCATCGGGCTATTCTGCCTCGCCGGATTCACGTCACAGGCCTACATGCCTGCTTTCTGGGCAATGCCCAGCGCCTTGCTGGGCAAGTCGGCTGCGGCCACGGCTGTCGGCCTGATCGCATTGGGTAACCTGGGAGGATTTGTGGGACCTGCCATCTTCGGATACCTTAGAACGGCGACGGGAAATTACCAAATTGGACTATCGTTTCTCGCTGGCTGCATGTTGCTGGCGGGCCTGCTCGCCTCCATGATTCGCATTCCGAACAATCCCAAACCGGAGCCAATGCCATGAGAACCAGAAAAAGACCTGAAGATCTCCGAAGCCAGCGGTGGTTCGCACCCGATACCATGCGCGGATTCAGCCACCGGTCGCGCATGAAGCAGATCGGTTATGGGCGGGAAGATTTTTTCGGCAAGCCTGTGATCGCGCTGATTAACACTTGGAGTGAAATTAATCCCTGCCACATCCATCTGCGCGAGCGGGCGGAAGCCGTCAAGCGCGGAGTCTGGATGGCGGGCGGATTTCCTGTGGAGATTCCGGCGTTCTCCATCACCGAGACTTATATGAAACCCAGCCCGATGCTCTACCGGAATCTGCTGGCCATGGATACCGAGGAAGCGTTGCGCAGCTTGCCCATCGACGGCGCCGTCCTTATTGGCGGGTGCGACAAGACCACACCCGGTCTCCTGATGGGCGCGATCAGCGCCAACCTGCCGGCAATCTTTTTTCCTGCAGGACCCATGCTCCGCGGCAACTGGAACGGCAAGCCACTCGGAAGCGGCACGGACATTTGGAAGTACTGGACGGAGCGCTGCGCCGGCACGCTCTGCGAAGACGACTGGAACGCTATTGAATGCGGCATCGCGCGCTCGCCAGGATTTTGCATGACCATGGGTACGGCATCCACCATGACCGCATTGGCGGAAGCGATGGGCATGACCTTGCCGGGCGCTTCGTCCATTCCCGCGGCAGATTCGAACCATGTCAGGCTGGCGATTGAAAGCGGACGCTGCATCGTCGAGATGGTTTGGCAGGATTTAAAACCGGCGGAGATTCTCACGCTCGCGGCCTTCGAAAACGCCGTTACGGTCGATATGGCGATCGGCGGCTCAACCAACGCAATCATCCACCTCGTGGCTCTCGCGCGGCGACGAGGGCTGGGCCTGCCCCTGCGCGTGTTCGATGAAATCTCGCGGCGAGTTCCGGTGCTGGCCAATATCCGTCCGTCAGGAGAGTTTCTGATGGAAGATTTTTATTATGCCGGAGGCCTGCGGGCGCTGATGACCGAGATTAAGGACCTATTGCGCCTCGATTGCGTCAGCGTGAATGGCAGGTCGGTAGGGGAGAACTTGCAACGCGCCCGCCTGACCAACGAAGATGTGATCCGCCGTCGAGCGCACCCTCTCGCCGCAGCCGGCGGGACGGCAGTTCTATATGGAAGCTTGGCGCCTGATGGCGCGGTGATTAAAACCGCTGCGGCCAGTCCGAGATTGTTGCATCACACAGGCCCGGCAATCGTATTCAACAATTACCGGGATCTCGAAGCGCGGATCGACCGTGACGATCTCAACGTGGGTGAGGATTCGGTCCTGGTCCTCCGGGATGCGGGGCCGCTCGGAGGTCCGGGAATGCCGGAATGGGGGATGCTTCCGATTCCAAAGAAACTTTTGCAACGCGGTGTGCGGGACATCGTGAGGATTTCCGACGCGCGAATGAGCGGAACGTCTTATGGAACATGTGTCCTGCATGTATCACCCGAGAGCCACATCGGCGGCCCGCTGGCGCTGGTGCGTGACGGCGATCGCATCTTGCTGGACGTTCCCAATCGAAAACTGGATGTTCTTGTGCCGGAAGAGGAAATAAGCAAGCGGCGATCACAGTGGGTCCAGCCGCCTCATAAATATGATCGGGGGTATCTTGCCTTGTATGCCGAACGTGTCACGCAAGCTCACCAGGGCTGTGACTTCGATTTTCTCGAGCGGTCGAGCGCGCCGTCGGAACCGGAGATCCATTGAATTTGCAGTATAAGATTCCGCCTCCTTTTCCGCGGCCGATTTACTTGTTTTGGGGCCGACAATCGTAGCACGGCCATCTTGGCCGTGATTAGTGACGGGCAGGATGACGGTGCTACGCTTATGACCGGCCGCCATGTGAAGTGATGGATTGGATAGCAGGGTGCCAAGCATGAATAAGCAGTCTGCGCCATCTCGCAAACCGATCGATTTCCGAGCGTGGTGGGTTGTCACATTATTGTTCTTGCTGACAACCGTAAACTTTATGGATCGGATGGTGTTATCGTCCGTTGGGCCGGTCCTGCAATCCCAACTCCATTTCTCCAACACACAGTATTCTTACATTGTATTTGCGTTCATGTTGGGAATGACCTTGGGCCAGCTTCCCGTTGGGATGCTGATCGATCGTATCGGAGTCCGCGTGGGCCTACCTGCCACACTAGCTGGCTGGTCCATGGCAAACATGCTTCAGGCTGCGGCTCGAACTGTGGCCGGCTTCTCCGGCTTGCGCCTTGTAATGGGGCTGTTCGAGTGTGGTAGCGTCTCCGGGGGTCTGAAAGCTGTTGGCGAAACGCTTCCTTCCGAATTCCGCGCTCTAGCTCTCGGTATATTCAACACGGGTTTCATCCTGGGTTCGGTCATTGCGCCGCCCTTGGTCGTTTTTATTACCATGCGTTTCGGTTGGCACGCTGCGTTTCTTTTGCCCAGCGTTGCGGGTCTGTTTTGGATGATTCCCTGGTTTCGGGCTTACCGAAAACAAAACACCTTGCGCCTTTCGACGCCATCCATTGAAAGAGCGCCAACGATCCGCCGCCTGCTCGGCAGGCCGCAAACGTGGGGTGTCATATTGATGCGAGCGACCTCGGGGCCTCTCGCACAATTTTACTGGTTCTGGCTTCCGATCTACCTGGTTCGGGGACGGGGAACATCCTTAGGCACGATGGCCTGGATGGCGAGTATTGCATATTTCATGGGCGGAAGTGGGAACATTATTGGAGGCTACGTCTCAGGCTGGTTGATTCAGCGTGGCGTCAGTGTGGACCGCTCCAGGAAGCTGACCTTCACGACAGGGGCTATGCTTTGCGCTCTGTGTACATTCGCGGTTCCGTTAGTTACCTCCGTGACTCAGGCTGATTTCGTGGTCGGCGTGGCTTTCTTCGGTCAAAATGTCATGGCGTGTGCCCTATACGCCATCATTTCCGACGTTTTTCCAGAGTCGACTCTGGCTCGTGTGACGGGCATGACTGGCATCGGCGAAGGTATTATTGACATGACCTTTACAGTCCTGACCGGGGTGATTGTAGATCGATTTTCATTCCTTCCCGTTTTCTTTTCAGGGAGCGCGCTTCCCCTAATGAGTATCGCTGCCCTGTTTTTGCTGGTCCGTCGGTGTGAGTTGATCAAGTTCGAAGCGGTCAGTTCTAAAGGTTAGAAAGGCAATCGAGCAGATTACACATTTCCAGTAGCCTCTCAGCCCGAGGGCTCACGCGTAGATGCCGCGCTGCATATTCCGCCACTGGCGAGACGGAAAGATGGTAGTCCGTTGGGCAACTGCGGCTCGGCTCATGAGGCAGAAAAAATTCCGACTGGCCGCGCAACTGCGAACCTGGGAGATCATGCGAAACGAGTGGACGCCAAGAATCCTTTCGAGAACGGAGAAACCTCGGCGATCGGGCGTGCGCTTCGCCATCTTGGGTACGGGTACGGGTTTGAAACAGACGATGAACCGAGTGAGGCGGAAGGCGCGAATGGTCATGCTGAGGAGACTGGGGTGCCACCGGCAAATGGCCGTTCTACAGACAAGCCCAAGAACGGTAACGGTGCGGGGGCAAGCAGCGGCTCTTCGATCGGAGGGAATGTGCCTTCCGCTGGCGAATCGGTCGAAACCCAGCCTCGCGCTGAAGCTCCCAAGGCCAAAAGTGCAAGTGGCAACGGTCACGGTCCAACGGCTGACTTCAATCAATTGCGGAACGAGGTGCTGACTCTGGCGCGACGCCTATCGAGCACGTCCAAGCAGGATATCGCTGGTGTCGTCTCGCGGGCGAGCGACGGATTGTTCCAGTACTCTGACATCGGACGCATGACTCCCGCCGATCTGACCAAGTTGCAAGCAGCCGTCCCACGCCTCAGAGAAGCGACCAGGGAGTCCCACCCATGAGGAAAGACATGACTGAATGTAGGCGGCGACCCCGAGCCGACAGTGCGGAATCGAATGAGACGACTTCCGCACTGTGCCGCTCGCCGAAGCCGCAGTGTTTCCTAGGCCAACCTCTGCGATTCCCGCACTCCCTGCCACCGACTTGTGTGTGGTTTCAATTCAGTGTTTCATCGATTGCGAAAGACCGCGGCGGCAACTTGCAGTTCTGGGATGCCAAGCATCTTGAGTAGACTAATTGACAGAATGGCTTGGAGCTTCTGGTTTGCAACGGCGAATTCCGACGGTCCACTAAACGCATTTGCCTTCGATTGGCTCCCACCGTGGGTAAGGTAGTTCCGAGTGGCAACCACGGCCTTTGTAAACGATTTGAGGTCCTCGGAAATCCTGTTTTGTGTGGTTGGATGGAGTTCTCCGATCAAGTCTTCTAATCTTTCCCTGAGGGAGAAATCATTTGCGAAATCAATCGCTGTTCGGAGTTTTTCCTTTAATCGATCGGGAGCTGTTTCGGGAATGGCGCGCTCGACAGCTTGACGGTAGTTCCTATATTCTTCGCGCGGGACGTAACATTCCTGTCTCGCCATGACCCGGTGGAAGATCTCGAGCGCCTGAGAGTAGCTGAGGAACTTCGACTCAACGTACATCTCTGAGTTGTATTGAGCACCGAAAAACAACTCACAAACGAGTCGCAAATTCCTCGCGTTCGAATACCATCCGCTGAAGACTTGCTCAGCGCGCCCGTCGATGTTCCTAAACGGTACGGGAATGTCGACTAGGCGCACGTCAGTGTAAGGCCAAGGGGAAAAATTAAAGTATATTCCGATATCCTCAGGAGTCTTAAATCCAGGTGCAAGCTCCACGTCATCGCCAAGTCCCACCATCATCTTCGCGTAGACAGGGGATCCAATTATCAGGGCAAAGAGGTTCCGAGTATCGAAAATAAACTCATAGAATTGTTCAAAGGAACTCGGCGTGGAAGGCGTAATATGCACCTCCACTTCATGGTCGGCGCTCAGCCGCTCAAGCCCCTTAGTCATGCTACTTACGATCGACCATATTGAAAACTTCACTGATCTCTCGGGAACGTTGACTTGGAAAACTAGGCGTTCCGTGTATGAGACGCCCATCTTAGGGGATGACCCGGTAAGCAACTCCGATCTAAGGAAAGGGGACTGTCCCAGCCACCGCACAAGGTTTGTAAACCGGACGCGCATTGACCTGAAATGTATGTCGGACGGCGTTGGGAAATGTTTTCCCAGGTAAAACCGATTTGCGAAAACTTTGATTAATGGAGGGAAGTCATCGCTTGGTCTCGACCCAATACTTGTAAGCGTCGTGTCAAATAGCGTGCATAACTCGCCTTTGTCGGAGAGACCCAGCACGATCGGATACTTACGCAGAGAGTCAGGGCCCACTGCCGGCATCTCGTCGAATGATCCAAACAATTCGACGCTGATATCAGACCCACCTTTGACTGCGAGCGTCCCCGGCAATTTCGTACCTTCTCTTCCCGGCAGCCACCAAATCCCGCTGATGACGAATTCCGCAGTTAGTTCAGGGTTTCTCCTCCAATGGGCCCCTAGCAGGTCCTCTCACGAATTATGGCTCGGTCGGCGAATTGCCCATTTCGGCCGGTGCGCACTTCGTGTCAACCTTGAACACAGGCGAGCGTGTGCTTCCAGTTTGTAAGTATATCGTAGTCTCGCCCTCCTCTCGGGAATCCGATTGTTCACCTACGGCAACTACAAGGCCAATGTTTCAAGATTTTCAAATTCCATAAGAAAAGGAGTAATCCCATGTTTGGACAAATGACCGTAGACCCGCTGATTCGGCTTCAAGTTGGCGGTTCTGATGATCGCAGTGATCTGGATAGGGCGGTTTCAGCGCTTTTGGACAGAACCGACCATCCGGAAGTTGCCCGCTGGGTCCAGTTTCCAGCCTCCGTCCTGCTTTTTCTGGCGATCCCTGGCGACCCGGAAGGCGCTGCTTTCTAAGTATTCGACAGAAAACGCAGGACTTGATTCTGGGTCGACTTCGAAGATCAGAAATATGAGGGCAACGCCATAGCAGACTTCGAAGACCTTGTCAAACGCTCCTCCTTTCTAGGTGACGTCAAGCTGCTTGTGTAAAAAGTCGGAGGGTGCGGTTTTTCCATTCGTCGTTGAAACGCTGAAAGATGGCGTAGATGATTCGATCCACGCTTTGAACATTCACAAAGACGACCATGGGCCGGGTCCGTCGTCGC
>DASYXZ010000091.1:0-8369 GCA_035934315.1 Terriglobia bacterium
CCCGGGCGATGTTCGGTGTCCGCGTCGGTAAAAAGGAACCACTCGCCTGTGGCGGCGCGACTCGCCGTCGCCAGGGCGTTGGCCTTCCCCATCCAACCAGCGGGCAACGACTCAATCCGAATCGTCCGAAGGCTGGGAAACTCGCTCCCAAGTCTTTCGAGGATTTCCCCGGTTCGATCTTTCGACTGGTCGTCTACAACGATAATTTCCCGCACTCCGCGCTGCGTCGCCACGGACCGCACGGCACGCTCAATGTTGGCTTCTTCATTGCGGGCCGGAATTAACACCGAAACCCGATCTTCCAAATTTTCCGCCATTGAGCCACTGAATTTCCGGACGGCAATCCCGCCCGCAAAGTCCGGCCGAGGTCCCGGGCGCGCCTGCCGGTTACGAACGAAAATGCAGCACGCCGACGCAAACCCTATTATAATAAACTAAATGAGCGTGAGCAAAAGCGTCGGGATAAAAATCGCCATGGCGGCGTCAGCGATAGGAGTCGTGCTGGGCATTGCTCTTTGGTTGCGAACACCCAACGTGGCCGAGGTGGGTGGATATCCGCCTGACTTCACTTTGCCCGCTTTCGGCGTCGGGCCCGGCAGTCGCGCCCCCATCCATTTATCCGACCATCGCGGCCATGTCGTGCTGGTGAATTTCTGGGCGACGTGGTGCCCTCCTTGCATTGAGGAGACACCCAGCCTGGAAGCGCTCGCGAACAATATGCGGAATCTGGGCGTTGAGGTAATTGGCGTGAGCGTGGATCAGGACCCGGCGGCCATCGAAAAGTTTGTCGCCGGGCATCATTTGACGTTCCCCGTTGTGCGCGACCCTGACCAAAAGGTGGCCTCACAGTATGGAACGTTCAAATTCCCCGAGACTTATATTCTCGATCGCGACGGAAGGGTGGCCGAAAAAATCATCGGCGCCACAAATTGGGCGGATCCTCAGATGGTGAGTTTTGTGGAAAATCTCGCGCGCCCCAGCAAGGCAGCCGATTGACGGACCTAAAGCGACGGCGTCAAGGGGTGAGAAAGGCGGGTAGTGTCCTAGTTTGAAGTTTTGGGGGCTTGCGTTGGCCTACCGACCGTGGCACACTGTGCCGCATGAGCAAAGAGAAGACGAAGCCGAAAACGAAAAACAAGCCTGTTAAACGGAAGCCTAGAGAGGATATGAATCAAATCGCCTATCGGGTCATGCAAGAGACGATCCGGAGAAGTTCGGTAAGCATCAAAAACTAGCCGAGCATCAAATTCGTCCAAGTAGATCGATATGGCCTGAGACTTACCGTAATTACAAGCCGGGCGTCATTTACGCCCGCGTTTTCAGATGTAGGCTGAAGAAGAGTGTCTGTTTCAATGGAAACCTTAGAGATAAGCCTGTCATCTTCCAATAAACAGTAAAACGGTTTCTCATCTTCTGAGGGTGAAGTATAGCGTCCAAGCTCATTCGCGTCCATTGGAAGTCGAAGTGCATCAAACAGGGTTTTCAGTCTGTTGTCGATGTCTCCTGACTTAACAATTTGTCCTGGAGAGTCTGGCCGAAGAAATAGAACCTCCAAGCCGCAGGCTACAGAAAGGTCCTCTGTAACAAGCGGCACGAAGCCATATCCGCTTCTGCAAAATCTCTGCGGCAATGTTTTAAGTCTTTTGCCTTTTGACCGTGGTCGCACGTCATGCCCGGAGAACCTTGAAAACCTATTGTCTGGCGCCTTCATCCCTCTTGGTAAATCGCCTTCGTAATCTTCTATGTCTTTTAGGTGAGTCTCCTGCCATAGCTTCCTCAATTGGGGATGGAATGTTCTTCTGATCTCATGTTTGTGATTGGCGCGCGTTTTGTCACGCGATGCCCCTAATAAGGGACCTTCATAAGTCAATCTAAAGACCATCCCTTCCTCCATCTTGTCAAAGTCGGGATCAACATTTAGGAAAGAGAGTCTACGAACATTTCGCGCATCAGATTGACAAATAGCAAGCGACATGGCACACTACTCCTGCCATGCCATATAACGTCAATCGCCCGATGATCTCCGCCAAGAGTCCTGCGGGTGATTCGCGTCCTACGACGATTTCTCAACTTTAGCTTTTGCCCAGCGAGCTAGCACAGCATTTCGTGCGCTCTCGCTGCGCTCTTTGGCGGTCATGGCGGCGGCTCTCGCAAAGCCGCCCTTCTTTCCGCCTTTTCGTCCTAGAGCTACAGCATAAGGATTCTTTCGTTTTTTTACCATAGCGAAGATTCTACACCGCTAATCCCTTTCCATACGTATACGCTCACGTATAGGCATGAAAACAAGCCAAATATAGTTCTTGACAGATACGTGAGCGGTCAGGTACAATCTCTTTGCAAGTTAGGAGACGCCATGAACAGACTAAGCCGAGAAAAACAAGCCCAAATAATCGCTGCACTGGTAGAGGGCAATTCGATTCGCGCCACCGCTCGCATGATGAACGTGTCAAAAGACACGGTGGTAAAACTCCAAGTTGAAACGGGCTTTGCCAGCGCAGACTATCAGGACAAGGCATTCCAGAATCTCACTTGTAAGCGCGTTCAGTGCGATGAAATATGGGCTTTCTGCTATGCGAAGCAAAAGAATATCCCCGAAGAAAAGAAGGGACAGTTCGGCTATGGGGATGTCTGGACATGGGTCGCAATTGACGCGGACACAAAACTGATTCCGTCTTTCACCGTTGGCAATCGTGATGCGATTACCGCTCGCCACTTGATTGATGATTTGAAGGGGCGGCTCAAGAGCAAGATTCAACTGACAACGGATGGCCTGAAAGTCTACGCGGACGCGGTGGAGAATTCTTTCGGCGCAGACATAGACTATGCCATGCTCGTTAAAACTTACGAATCGAATCAAGAGGAAACTCGGTATAGTCCAGCGGTCTGCACAAGCTGTGAACGTAAGCCGATGATGGGGAATCCCGATCCGAAGCACATTTCGACATCGTACATTGAGAGGCAGAATCTCACGATGCGAATGGGGATTCGCCGCTTCACTCGCCTGACAAACGGATTCTCAAAGAAAGTTGAAAATCACGCGGCTGCGGTGGGGCTCTTCTACATGCATTACAATTTCTGCCGAGTCCATAAGACTCTGCGAGTGACACCGGCGATGGAAGCTGGCCTGACCGATCACATCTGGACAATTGAGGAAATGCTTGAGAAAATCGGGATGCCGTCAAACTAGGACACTACCGAAAGGCGGAAGCATCGTGCAACTCATCTCCCGCCGGATGGCGTGACGGTACGCGGACATCCCCGCCACAATTTACTTGGGTCGAGCCAGGGCGTCCATCACCGCCCGCCACGTGCTGATGACGTCCGTCACAATTTCGTGTTCCGGAATATTTAGCTTCGCCTGGCGGTTCAGTAATCTCGACTGATAAATGACGCCGGCCAAAGTGGCCGCCACCACAGGGGTCATCGAATTATCCGCACTGCCAGAGCTTATGCTTGCTTTCTTTTCAGCCATTTTTACCTCACCAGATGGATTGAAGTCTTCGGGATTCTAACACAGAGCTTTCGCTTGGTGAGTCTATAACAGCTTGGTGACGAATGGGCGAAATTACTTCATGCGCCATTCACGGACCCTATGAAAGCTTGACTGGTATAAAGGGAGGAGGATGCTTCTGCATCACAATCAATAGTTAAAGCATCGACTAGAGTATGGAAGAAAAGCAAGTCAACGAACTGGTGAAAGACCCGATTTGCGGAATGACCGTTGACCCGGCGCGGGCCGCCGCCAGCTTTGAATACGCTGGAGCAAAGTATTTCTTCTGCAATCCAAAATGCCTGGAGAAATTTCGCGCCGACCCTGCAAAATATCTGACGCAGCCCCCGCCTGTCGCCGATATGCACGCCCACAGCGTGCCTGCCATCGTTACAATAGGATTAGGAACAGGAATAGCCCCTGCGGCGCCACGCCCCTCGTCTTCACCATTATCCTCCCCTGCCCCTTCCGTTGAACCCACTGGGCAAATCTACACCTGTCCCATGGATCCTGAAGTCCTCCGGCCGACTCCCGGCGCGTGTCCGAAATGCGGCATGGGGCTCGAGCCTCTCGCCGGCGCGGCGGTGTCCACCAAAACAGAATACGTTTGCCCAATGCATCCTGAAATCGTGAGAGACCGACCGGGCTCCTGCCCGATCTGCGGGATGGCGCTGGAGCCGAGAACGGCAACCGCAGTGGACGATGCGAACCCTGAACTTTCGAATATGACGCGGCGGTTTTGGGCGGGCGTCGCGCTTACCGCGCCGGTGGTTCTTCTCGGCATGTCAGATTTGATTCCGGGCCACCCGGTTCAACAGGCTCTCTCCGCCCGGGTCATCGCCGTGGTTCAGCTCCTGCTGGCCACGCCGGTTGTGCTCTGGTGCGGCTGGCCTTTCTTTGAGCGCGGTTGGGCGTCCATCGTAAATCGAAGTTTGAATATGTTCACCCTCATCGCCACCGGCACGGGAACGGCCTATCTCTATAGCATGGTGGCCACTCTCTTTCCCCAAATATTTCCTGATTCTTTTCGCGGTCCGGGCGGTGAAGTAGCCGTTTATTTTGAGGCCGCGGCAGTCATCACCACGCTGGTGCTGCTGGGACAAGTGCTGGAGTTGCGCGCGCGCAGCCAAACCAGCAGCGCCATCAAGGCGCTGCTCGGTCTCGCGCCGAAGTCTGCCCGGGTGTTGCGAAACGACGGAACGGAAGAGGACGTGGGTCTCGATCGCGTAAAGCCCGGCAACCTGATTCGAGTCCGTCCGGGAGAGAAAATACCCGTGGACGGTACAGTGACAGAGGGCGAGAGTTCGGTTGACGAATCGATGATGACCGGCGAACCCATTCCCGTTCATAAGAGAGTGGGAGATCGCGTGACCGGTGGAACAATGAACGACCCACGCACCGGCTTTGTATTCAAGGCTGAGCGTGTGGGAAGCGATACGCTTCTCGCGCAAATTGTGCGCCAGGTGAGCGAAGCGCAGCGCAGTCGCGCCCCCATCCAAAGACTGGCGGACGTTGTCGCGTCTTATTTTGTTCCCGCCGTGGTGGGCGCGGCTGCGGTCACTTTTATTGTCTGGGCCATCGTCGGGCCCGAACCCCGGCTGGCCTACGCGCTCTTGAATGCAATAGCGGTCCTCATCATCGCCTGCCCCTGCGCGCTGGGCTTGGCCACGCCGATGTCCATCATGGTGGGCATGGGACGCGGCGCCACCGCCGGAGTGTTAATCAAGAACGCCGAGGCCCTTGAGATTCTCGAAAAAGTGGATACGCTGGTAATTGACAAAACCGGAACACTCACCGAAGGCAAGCCGCAGCTCACCGGAATCCAACGGCTGCCGCCCTGGCAAGATTCAGACCTTCTCCGTCTCGCGGCCAGCGTTGAGCGCGCCAGCGAGCACCCTCTGGCATCGTCCATTGTAGCCGGCGCTCAGAAAGAAAATCTAAAGCTCGCAGACGTAAAAGGTTTTCACGCGGTTTCTGGCAAGGGCGTTCTCGCGACAGTGGAAGGTCATGCCGTCGCGGTCGGAAACTCAAAACTGCTGGAAGAAGCGAAAATCGATCCCGGCGCTTTGCTCGCGCTCGCCGAGGACCTTCGTCGCCAAGGTCAGACTACTATTCTTATCGCCGTTGACGGAAAGGCTGCGGGAGTTTTCAGCGTGTCTGATCCGATTAAGCCCTCAACCGCCGAAGCTATCCAGATGCTGCATCGCAAACGACTCCGAATTGTGATGGTGACCGGTGACAATCGAACCACCGCAGAGGCTGTGGCCCGCAATCTTGGAATAGATGAAGTGCGGGCGGAAGTATTACCCGCCGGCAAAGGTGATGTGGTCAAGCATCTCCAGGCGCAGGGCCGCGTGGTGGCCATGGCGGGTGACGGCATCAATGACGCTCCGGCTCTGGCGCAGGCCAACGTGGGCATCGCCATGGGTACGGGCACGGATGTGGCGATAGAAAGCGCCAGCGTCACACTGGTAAAAGGCGATCTGCGCGGCATTGTGCGCGCTCTCAAACTGAGCCGCGGGACCATGGGCAATATCCGGCAAAATCTTTTTTTTGCGTTCATCTACAACGCACTCGGAATCCCTTTGGCGGCGGGCATCCTTTATCCGTTTGTGGGCGTGCTGCTCAGTCCCATGATCGCCGCCGCAGCCATGACCTTCAGCTCGGTTTCTGTTATCAGCAACGCCTTGCGCCTGCGGAAACTCTCACTGTAGAGTGGTGATGTCATTTGTAATTGGACCCCTGCTTTCGCGAGGGTGACAATGAGGAGCGCGCGTCATGGCCACAGCCTCCGTCATTCCCGCGCAAGCGGGAATCCATCCGCCTGCCCTTGCACTTCGCCCTCCACGCATCCGTCATTCCCGCGCCAGTGGGAATCCATCTTCGACTTTCGCCTGGAATGACTACGCCCGGGAACACCCGTGGCTCGCAAATTACACCGCACCCCACTCCATGAGTCCTTGACTTCATCCAGGTTGACAACGAAAATAAACTCCGTCTCAAACTGAAGAGGATCGCAAACCATGACCTTCGTTAAAACGCGGTTTCACTTGGAAAAAAGCCTGACACCCACGGACCTGGCCCATCTACACCGGCTGTCGACTCACTATGGCATCCGTGGTCTCGCCCTTGATGGGCAGGATCTGGTGGTGGATTACGATGGCTCGCGGATGCACGAGGCCGAAGTGTTGGCCGCGGTTCGGGGAGTAGGGATCGATGTTGCACCCATTCAGCCACTCCCTCCCGGTGGGTTCGATTATTCGGGTGAATTTAAGGATTATTCATGGCCCATGACCGGACTGAGTCCGGCAAACCAGAAACAGAAGTAAAAAACAATCTTCCAAGCATCTAAAGGAAACCGCATGTTCCGCCAATTATTATTGCTTGCAACTTTCGCGTTGCTCACTTCGTTCGCTCTAAGCCTTCCGCCATCTGATTCAACCGGCGGCGAGCCTCCATCTCCCGCCGATGACGGCACCCTGCCCGGCCTCACCGCCATTGCGGGCCGCGGCATGATGGATTCGCATGTGATGGATTATCTCGAAGAATTGAGCGACGACATCGGCGGGCGCGTCACCGGCTCGCCGCAGGCGGCCCAGGCCATCGAATGGGGGGTGGCGAAAATGAAGGCCATTGGCCTGACCAACGTCCACACCGAAAAGTGGCAAATGTCGCATGGATGGACGCGTGGAAATGCCAGCGCCGAGCTGCTCTCGCCCATTCACCGGCGCTTGATGGTGGACTCGATGGGCTGGGTCGGCTCCACTCCTGCGGGCGGCGTTGTGGCAGACGTGCTGGCGGTGAATATATATCACCTGGATGATGAGGTTAAAGATAATGCCTCGCACTGGGCGGGCAAAGTGCTGCAAATTGTTGCCAAAGGAGAGCCGCCTAAAAATCCCGGCGAAATGTTTTCGCGATTCGGTCCATTCCTCAAGGCGGCAGCCGCCGCTCGCGCGGTGGCCGTGATCGGCGGACAGGGAGGCCAAAAGGCCGCGGGCATGCACTTGACGCATACCGGAGTGATGGGCTTTGACACTTACTATCAAATTCCCGTGGTCAGCATGATCGCTGAGGACCAGGACCAACTCGAGCGCTTTATGGATCAGGGAAAGCCCGTACGGATTAAAATTGACGTGCAGAATCAGGTGACGCCGGGCCCGGTGGAATCGGCGAACGTAGTGGGTGAAATCCCAGGCACAGAGCATCCGGAGCAAGTGGTCGTGGTGGGCGGGCATCTTGACTCGTGGGATCTCGCCGAAGGCTCAACAGATAACGGCGTGGGCGCCACTTGTGCTTTGCAGGCCGCCCAGGCCATCATTTCCAGTGGCTATAAACCCCGGCGGACGATTCGTTTTGTGCTTTTCACCGGCGAAGAACAGGGTCTGCTCGGCTCATTGGCGTATGTCAAAGCTCATCACGCTGAAATGCCCAACCATCTCGCGGACCTCATCATCGACAACGGGCAAGGGCCGGTGGTCAGCCTCAACATGGGCGGTCGCGACGATTTAATTCCCGCCATGAAGAAGTTTGCCCAATCGGTAAAGTCGTTTGTGGACTTGAAAGTGGATGACCGCCTGGAATTCGGAACAGACACCGGACCGTTTACGCTGGCCGGGCTGCCAGGAATCAATATGGGCCAGGATTCACCGGAATATCGCCTCACGCACCATTCCGCCGCCGATACTTTCGATAAGGTCAAGCCGGAAATAATCGATAAAGACGCCACCTTGATGGCGCTCGCCGCCTATTGGATTGCCGACCGTCCTGACCGCCTGGCCTCACCCTGGCCGCCTGAAAAAACCGCCAAAATGCTGGTGGATAAGAAAGAAGATAAAATCCTGAAGGCATTCGGCCTGTGGACCTTCGGCGATTTGGG
>DASYXZ010000269.1:0-11465 GCA_035934315.1 Terriglobia bacterium
TGCTGGAAATCCGGGCGCACGCGGCGCGAATGTTTTCACTCTCGAAAATGTAGCGGTGGTCTTGCACAAATGGAAGATACTGATCGAGAGTTTGTTCGCGGAAAGTCACTTGCAGACTCAAGGTGCGGAGAGCAGTCGTCCATTGGGCCAGAGTTTGTTTGCCGGGCAACCGTGTCTTCTCCAGAGTCGTTGAAAGGCCCCCAATAAAAGATTGCGCGCGCTCGATCCTGTCCTGTAGTTGGATACGGCGGACGCGAGCTTCCTCAATCGATAGGAATCGTAACGGTCTTCCCGGTCTCACTCCAACCAGGCGGTGGACAAGACTCGGACCGCGATTGCCCTCCCGTTTTTTCTTTTGAAGTTTTCGCGACTCGCGATCCAAGAGCTTCACAATCGAACCCAGGATGGTAGGATTAACGTCAGCCGATCCCAATTGGTAAACGCGCTCGCAGTGACCGTCAAGAAGGAGCGCGGTGACCATGAGGATGGCGGAGGCCACCAGATCAACAGGGACAACTTCCAGAGGCATATCGCGCCTCACCGGCCACTCTTTTAATCCGCCCATCGCCATCAGGACCAGCGGCGCGGCCGTGCGGCCGCCTTCGATCCAACCGGGAAAGGGAAAACGCAGCGCGCTTTCCACGATGGCGGGCCGAACAATTGAATAAATGAGATTCGGCTCGGCGGCAATAATCTGTTCGCCCAAACTTTTTGAGTAGGTGTAGGTGTTGACCCAACCCCAGTTTTCCGCGCGCTGTCTGCCAAGACCCACAAGCCTCTGCTGAAGTTCGCGGGAACGCGTGGCCGCGGTCGTACCTGAACTTCCGTTTGATCCTGATGAGTCATAGATGTGGCGGATGCGCTCGCGCGAATAAAAAAGTTCTTCGGTGTGTATGAAGCTCTCGTCGTCCGGGCCTTTCCTATGGGGATAAAAACCCCGGATCGGCTCCGTTTCTTCGACGAGCCCATCGGCGCCGCCGCAAACATAACAAGTGGAAACGTGGACCAGCTTCGCGCGCCAATGTTTGGCGACGGCGACAACGTGTTCCACTCCATCGACGTTGGATCGGAAGGATTCGTCCACGGGCGGGAAGAAATCGACGCGGCCTGCGCAATTGATGATGGCGCCGACGCGGCCTGCCAGTTCATTCAGGTCGCTCGAGTCGAGTCCGCAGTTCGGCCGCCCAATATCGCCGGCCCACACCGTAATCTTGTTGCGAAGAAACTCTTCCCCCATCTTCTGCGCCAGGGGCGCGAGGGCGGGCGAACCCAGCACCTCGCCGAAAAAACGTTCCTGAGCGGAAAGATTTCTTCCCGACCGCACCAAAATGTGAAGATGTTTCACCTGCGGGTAACGATCGAGCAGCATCCCCAGGACGACTTTGCCCAGGAAACCGTTCCCGCCAATCAGGAAAATTTCATTCTGTTGGAATATTTGAGTGACGTCTGTCAATGGGAACTCTCGGGCCCTTTGTGGCCGGAAAAGTGGACCGCTTCTGCTGCCGGTCAGTCACAAAAATAAATACGGACAACAAACACCGCACTGATATTGAGATCATAGAGCGCGATAGTTTTCATGATCCGGGGCACAACGCATGACTGTCAGCGGAGACGAACTCATGGTAGCGAGCGCTCTAAGGCGTTGTCAAGACTTCCCTGAATCGTCAATTTCAGTTGAAAGTTTTGCCAAGGCAAGTTAAGATTAGACTTCGTCAGTTAACCAAGAAGGAGTCCCATGAAGAACGATATTCATCCCCAGTATCATGAAGTGGCGGTGGTATGCGCGTGCGGCAGCACTTTTAAAACGCGCTCGACCTATAAGAGTGACGTTCTGCACCTCGAAATTTGTTCCAATTGCCATCCGTTTTTTACCGGCAAGCAGAAATTGGTTGATAGCGCGGGTCGCGTGGAGCGGTTCCAGCGGAAGTACGCCGATTATAAAAAGGCCAATCCATCTCCCGCCGGCGCAACCAAAGCGACTTCTTAGTTGCCGGCAGCGACTGACTCCCGCCCATGCCTGAGCCTTACGTAACCAAACCGAAAGTTTATTTGTTGGGCCGGCAGGCCGTTGTTGGGGAAGAGTTGGCGCGATTCCTCAATGACGAGGCCATGGTGTTTACCACGGACACGCCCGTGGCCGCCGAAGTCTTGAATGAAGTCGCGGGGCGCGTCTGCTACATGTCTTTCGGCAAAGGCCGCAAATCCAATCAGGAATATCTTGAAAATATATTGTCGTCGAAGCACGGCAGCGTGCTGGAGCACGCGGTGTGGAACCTGCTGATCACCGGAGTGAGCCGCGCGCTCACTCACGAGCTGGTGCGGCACCGGGCGGGATTCGGTTATTCGCAACTTTCCCAGCGTTACGTGGATGAGAGCGAGGCGCGTTACGTTGTCCCGCCACTCTACCAGGAGAACGAAGCGCTGCGAGCCCAGTGGCAGCAGACCATCGACTGCGTTCGCAAAGCCTACGTGGAGCTTGCCAACGCCACCACCGAGTACGTCCAGCAGAAACATCCGGAAATGACGCCGCGCGACCGGCGCAAGTGGGCGAGACAGGCCGCGCGTTCTATCTTGCCCAACGCCTGCGAAACCAAAATTTTTGTCACTGGGAATTCACGCGCGTGGCGGCATTTTCTCGAGCTGCGTGGAAGCATTCACGCCGACACGGAAATCCGCCTGTTGTCCGTTGAAATCTGCCGCGTGTTCAAAAAAGAAAGCCCCAACATTTTTCGCGACATCGAGTTGATCGATGAGCCCGACGGAATGCCTTCCGTGCGCGTGACTCACTCGAAAGTTTAGCCGCCTTTGGAGGCAACATCATGGCTGAACTCAAAACTCTTGTAAGCTTCGACGAGATCCAGGGCTTCACAGACGTTATCGTTGAGCGTTTCAAACCGCAAATAATTATCCTCTTCGGGTCTTACGCCTCCGGCGCCCGACCGGCGAGAGCGATCTAGACCTTCTCGTTGTGATGTCGGTCCCTCCAAATTGGGAACAAGCTCATCTCATCAGGTGTGATCTCCAGCGCCGATTCCCCGCGCCCTTGCAAATAATTTTCATGATGGGGGAAAGAATTCGAAGAAACCAAAGATGTGGTGGGGGGCATAGCATATCCCGCATCGCACGCCGGCAGGGTGCTCTATGAGCAGAACCCCTGAGCAAGTGATTTGGGACTTCGTGAATGAATGCAGACAGGTGGTAGCCATGGCACAGCTTTTGTGCCGTGGGCTTTGGCTCTCTCCAACGAAGAACCGACGGCAAAAGGAACTTGCCGCGGCTACCCCCTTGAGAAAAGGAGAATCGGGTTGTGCCTTGAATCTCCACAAGGCAAGTATTACACTGCAAGCCAACAAACCGATCGTTAATGGAGCGAATGCTTGCCCGCATCCCGTGAGTCGTTTTCCCAAGCACTTGAAAGACTCATCCACAAATTCGAGGCGAACAATACCCATTACCTGTCCAAGAGCTACCTTGAAGCTCAAGCCCGCGTCGATTTAATCTCGCCGTTTTTTAAAGCTCTGGGTTGGGACATGGAGAATGAGGCGGGTCTATCCCACCACGAGCGGGAAGTGATCGTGGAACGGGGCGAGACCGAAGGCTACCCCGACTATAATTTTCGCGTTGGCGGCCAGACCAAATTCTTTGTCGAGGCGAAAGCGCCTTCTGAGCCGCTTGACACCACCAAACATATTCTCCAGGCCAAAGGCTACGCCTGGAACACCAAGCAAGTTTTCTTCGTTGTGCTTACCGACTTCGAGGAATTCCGCTTTTACGACGCCAGCATCAAGCCCGACGAGCGCAATCCTGACGAGGGCTTGCTGCTGAAGCTCAATTATTCTGACTACCTCAAGAACATTGAAAAACTGTGGGAATTCTCGCGGGAGCGCGTGGCGGCTGGATCGCTTGACGCCATGCTGCCGCGCGGCTTGCGCAAGCCCCGGTTGCGTCTGCAGGTGGATGAAGTTTTCCTCGATGAAATGACAGGCTGGCGCGAGGACCTGGCCAAGAATATTTTTAAAAACAATCCCGACCTGACGGCGAAGCAGTTGAATGAAGTCGTGCAGCGACTGCTCGACCGCGTTGTATTTATCCGTATCGCTGAAGACCGGCACATTATCGAAAAGCGTCAGCTCGCCGACGCCGTGGACGAATGGAAGGCGCGCGGCGGGAAGCTGCACCTATTCGACTGGCTCAACGATCTCTTTCACAAGATCAACGAGGACTTCAACGGCGAAATCTTTAAGCCCCATCTATCAGAAACCATCAAGATCGATTCAGAGGTTCTGGCAAAAATCATAG
The DNA here is from genome assembly GCA_035934315.1 of Terriglobia bacterium. Classification (GTDB taxonomy): domain Bacteria; phylum Acidobacteriota; class Terriglobia; order UBA7540; family UBA7540; genus DASYXZ01. Next base: position 4,300 of record DASYXZ010000269.1, read on the forward strand.
AAAGACTCTACCCGCCCAAGAGCCCCTATCGATTTGACGTAATCGGGGTAGAACTCCTGGGCTCAATTTATGAACGCTACCTGGGTAAAACAATCCGGGTTACGCCCAAGCAAGCGCGTGTGGAAGAAAAACCGGAAGTTCGCAAAGCGGGCGGCGTTTATTACACGCCGAAATACATTGTCGATTACATCGTGAAAAATACGGTGGGCAAAATCATCGAGGGCAAGACGCCCAAGCAAATCGAAAAAATCCGAATCCTCGATCCCGCCTGCGGCTCCGGTTCGTTTCTCATCGGCGCGTTCCAATGTCTCATCGACTATCACGTGAAGTGGTATCTGGCGCATCCGGAACAAGAAGTACGCCACGCCCATCCTTCGCTCGACTTCATGCGCGAAGTTCACACCAACCCCGACGGCGGCCACAGATTGTCGGTCTATCGGAAGGCGAAAATTCTAAGGAACAATTTGTTCGGCGTCGATATCGACCCGCAGGCCGTCGAAATCACCATGATGAGTTTATATCTCAAAGCTCTCGAAGGCGAGATGTCGCAACTGCCGCCCAAGCAACACCTGCTGCCCGAACTCAAATACAACATCATCTGTGGGAATTCCCTCATTGGGCCGGATATTTACGACCAGGGGACTCTATTTGGCGATGAGGAACGCGACCGCATCAATGCTTTCGACTGGATTTCCGAATCCGTAGGTTTCGGGCGAATCATGAAGGAAGGCGGCTTTAGCTGTGTTGTAGCAAATCCGCCATACATCAGAATTCAGACCCTCCAAGCGTTCTCCCCAATTGAAGCGGAGTACTTGAAGCGCCACTATGCAAGTGCTGTCTCCGGCAACTTCGACATTTATGTGTGTTTCGTGGAGCGAGGGGTTTCGGCGCTTCGCAAGGAAGGAAGTTTGGGTTTTATTCTACCAAGCAAGTTCTTCCAAACCGACTACGGCGCGTCGCTGAGAGAGATACTTGTTCGTGATCGTTTAGTTGAAAAGGTTGTGGATTTTGGTCACCTACAAGTATTTGACGGGCCGACCACATACACGTGTTTACTCTTCTTAGCGAAAGGGGCCAAACAAAATATCGAATATCTCAAGATAGAAAGTGACCAGAAGCTTCAGTCGTTGGAAGGAACTAAGACGATTATCCCGCCTGAAAATCTTCCTTCTGGACCCTGGGTGTTTGCCGGACGCCGCAAAACCGAACTCTTTCGAAAACTCGAGAAAGGATCGACGAGGCTAATCGACCTCCCAGTCAGCATCTCCAGGGGGTCGAGCAGCGGTGCCGACGATCTGTTCGTATTAGCCAAGACTCCGCAAGCCGAGGTATACGTAACCAAAGAGGGGGAGAGCGTCCGACTTGAATCGGACATTTTGCGTGTCCCCCTCTACGCGACAGATTTCGGGCGATTCACTTTTGCGCCGGCTGCGGACGAGAGAATAATTTTCCCTTATGAAATTAATAACGGAACTTCTTCACTCATTCCAGAAAAGGAATTCAAGTCTCGTTTCCCGCGTGCCTACGAATATCTACATACAAGACGAAAACGACTGGAACTCCGGCAGCAGTTTACGGAGTGGTATTCCTACAGTGCTCCAAGGAGCCTGCCGATTCACGATTCCGCTCATCTGCTCGTGCCTCTCTTGGCCGACCGAGGCTTATTTGCCGAGTTTCCACTCGGCCAGAATCGTTTCTGTTTGATGGCGAGCGGTGGATTCAGTATTAAATTGGGAGACGGTGTTCCCGTTTCGCCGAAGTACCTGCTCGGTTTGCTTAACTCGAAACTCCTTTTTACCTATCTGAAATCGAATAGTAATGTCTTTCGGGGCGGATGGATCACTTGTACCAAACAGTACGTCGCGCCGCTTCCGATCCGGGTCGCGGAGAAGGGCGAACAGGACAGGATTGTTGGTTTAGTGGACCGAATGTTGAAGTGCAATAAGCAGAAGCATTCGGGCAAACTTGCGCCGTCGCAAACCGACCGAATGGAGCGTGAAATTGTGGCCACGGATGCCGAGATCGACGCAGTCGTTTACGAGCTTTACGGAATCACGGATGACGAGCGAAAGATCATCCAGGGAGTCTAAACATGGCAGAAGTCTCTTTTAACATTTCTAGTTCTCAGGCGTTGAAAGTTCGCCTCGATCCAACGGATTTGCGCGGACAGGACGTTGCGGGGCAACCCGTCCTGCGTCTTCCATTGAAGTTACAATTGCTGCCCTCCGGCCAACCGCAGACACCGGTGCAATATACGCTCCTGCGTCTTGCCGGAAGCGTGTTGAGCAACTCCATCGGCGAGTTCGCCAGCTTCGAATCAGGCCCGCTAGTTGAGACCTCGAACTCTGCCGTTTTCGACAGACATGTTGATGTACTGGTGGCTCTCGACCGCATGCGGGTAAAGCGATTCGAGGATGTCAGGTCCGGCGCCAATGCCCAACTGCAAATTAGTTTGTCCGGGCTGGTTTGGCTCCCGGCAAAGCATGAGTTTGAGCGCGTGTACTCTCAAGGGCCACTTCAAGTAATTGTGCCAAAGTCGCAGTGGGTAGATGAGGTGGTTTCGCGGTGGGGACTCTCTCATGTAAAGCTGATTGAGATTGCATTCCCCGAATCCTCGGCTGGAGAAAACTACCGGGCCGCCTATTCACGAGTGGAAGCAGCAGAAAGGCACTTCGCCAACGGCAACTATAAAGATGTATTAGTGGAGCTTTGGTCCGCATTTGAGGGTCTGGCGAAGAGCCAGGGTTGTGAGAAACCTGACCAGCAGTATTTCGCTCGATTGTTTGCGGACTCCCATCCCAAGAAAAAGGAAGCCGCCAAGCTCGCTCTCGACAATTTGTGTGACTTCTTCCATCTAGGAAGGCATCAGCCCAATGAATCTCCTGACACATTTCAAATCCTCCGCGCCGACGCCCGCTTCGCATTAACGATGGCGCATGCAATATTCGAGTACATTACACCGCATGGCTGAGAATACAGGCTGATCAAAGTGGCCATGAGCGCTGAGATTCTACTTAGATACCGCAGATACAATTCCGGCCTCATGCGGTTCAAGCAGCTCTGGAAGCGACTCCCCACGCGCAAAAGAGTTTTTTATGATTCGCGAACCTTCGGCCGCAAGTGAGTTGCGCTCCTTGCTGAAAAGAATTATCGGCGCGTATCAGGAAATCTACAACTTCGTTTCCGTGAAATACGACAACACCGCCGACGAACGCCAAATCATCGAGGGACTTCCAAGGTCGTGCTTTATCGATACGGACATTTGCAGGAGAATTAAACGATGGAAACTCTCAAAAACCTCGAGAATTTTCAGCAAGCAGACCCAAGGAACCTGTTGTGGGTTTATATGGACACTGGGGAACCAGTTACTTTCAAGATTCGTTGGTCCGGGATTGCCGCATTACAACTAAATCCGAGCGTGCCCGAAGCCGTGCGCAGCTACTTTGCCACAATCCAGAATTTGTGCGTGTACGGTTGGTTTGCCTATGATTTCTACGCGGTCGCCGTGTTCCTTAGCTACACGCTTATCGAGATGGCGCTGAGGCTACGATTTCCTATCGCAGGGAAGGATACGCGCGGGCTGAGCACATTGCTCAGAGAAGCCATTAAGAAAAACCTGATCAAAGAGAAGGAGTTCTCTCACATCCGACGAATTCGCCAACGAAAAGCCGAATACATTAGGCTACAGCGCCAAATTGAAAAATTCCCCAGGTCAAGCGTTCCAAAAAGCGACTATCCAGAAGTGCTGCGCAAAGTTCTGCCTAATCTCAGAAATTCGTTTGCTCACCCTCGCGGACACTCTATTTGTTTTCCCGGAGATGCGCTTTTCGCGCTCCGATTCGCTGCCGAATTTATCAATCAGCTTTTCGATTCACCCTCGTAGTGAGAAGAGGAATCGGCGGAGCCGCTTTGGACTGCGGTAGCGAAGCTGCCGCCTTGTTCGAGCGAGCTTGCTCGCGCTTGTAATTCCAAGCCACTTATTAAGTCTTGGCCAAGGCTAGCAAGCTGGCCAATGAAAAGGCGGGAACTCGCGCTCCCGCAGTCCAAGGCGCTTCGCGCAAGTGCAGGGCCGGAGGGCTGAAATTGACAACGTCGTTTACGAACTTTAGGGCATCACGGACGCAGAACGTAAAATCATCGAACGTAGCGCAACTTCCGCCCTCTGAAGTTGCGGCTATTCCAGTTCTGTGTTGATGCAAGTCAAAGGCTTCAAGAAAAGATGTGGAAAAGCCGCGAGGAAGAGCGAACTACCCGCCTGACGGTCCCTAAACGGGCTCCGAAGCGCAAGCGGCGTCCGGCAGAGCCTTCGCTATTTAATCCCCACCCCCATCGAATCCGGGCCGACGAGGTGTTCAACGCAGGTTTTGCGGATTCCGGCGGCGTGACCCAATCGAACTTCCAGCAAAATCTCCAAGCATTGCCATAATTCCACCGCCGCAGAGTTCGCAGACCCCTTTTCGCTACCTGCTCAGTCAGATTTGTTCTGGTCGCCCGCACCGTGCGCAGCCTTGCACAAGGGGCACATGGTGGGAGGTAGGGAATTATCCACGCGATGGTGGACCGGCTTGAGCGTCTTCAAGTAAGCGAAGATGTCCTTCAGGTCTTCATCCGTCATGTTGCGGTAGGCATCCCAGGGCATGATCTGTTTTAGCTCGCGAGCCTTCACGTATCCCGTGCGCAAGGTTCGGAGAAAGAGGGCTTCATCATAGTAAGGAATGCCGGAGGGGTCGGGCGTGAGATTGGCGCTGGCGACGCGTCCCCACGGACCTTCCAGAATAAAGCCGCCTGCAAAATCCATCCCAGGCATGGGTTGACCTTGGCGCTGGGGAGTGTGGCAGTCAGTGCAGCCGCCAATGTCCACAAAATGCTCGCCGCGCTTTACCGGAGTGGAAAGGTCCGCGGGCGGCACCGGGGCTGTCAAAGGCTCCGGGACGCTGCGAATAAGATACTTGACCGGAAAAATGATTTCGGTTTTCGGAAGCGGATTGTGGACGGGCTTGAGCGCCCGAAGATACACAATGATGGACGCCAGGTCTTCGTCAGGCAGATGGCGGTAGTGCTCATAGGGCATCAAGGGAAAGAGCGCGCGTCCGTAGGCAGATGGCGGTAGTGCTCATAGGGCATCAAAGGAAAGAGCGCGCGTCCGTCGTGGCCAATGCCTTCGCGAATCGCGCGAGCCAGCATGTCGTCACTCCAATTACCGGCGCCAGTCTCCGGGTCAGGAGTCAGATTTGGGGCGATCACACGGCCGGGCAGGTCTTTAATGAAACCCATATCCTGGCCGGCGCCCTTCATCCCGGGGAGGATCACTGCCTCGTGTTGGGTCCAATCATGCGGTGAATGGCAAACCATGCACCCGGTTTGAGCTTCAACCAGGTAGGTGCCGCGCGCCAGGCGTTCCGGCGTGCGTTCAAATGTGCGATTGGTCAGCTCGCGAGTCTTGGGACCGATAAATGGACGCCACCCGATGATAAACGTGATGACCACCGGCAGAAGAAGAATGACCGCGAGAATGATTATGGCCAGAATTTTCCCCAGACGTTTCACGAAAACACCTCGTTAAGGTTGAATTGTAGAGAGTTGGGACAGTGTTCCCGTCGGGGGAAGGACGCCAGCTTTATTGCTATCGAGATGCGCTCCTGGTTCCGGTCCGCCTCGGGACGCAGATGATTCTACCACATCGATATTCAAGGCTTTTTCACCATATCGACGGGATTCCCATCGGTAGGGTTGAATGCGCCTTTCCGATAGCGAGCCATGTGCTCCGCCAGTTCCTGGTTGTCCGGTTCGAGCGCCAGGGCCTTCGCCTGGACCTCCACCGCTTCGGCAAAATTCTGGTTGGCATATAAAGACTCAGCCAGCGTGTCGATGACGCCGGCTTGTTGCCAGTGGGTTAATTCAACGGCGCGGCGCGCGTGGTCGAGCGCCGACTGGGGATTTCTAAATTTGGGATCGTCGCATGTGGCATAGAGCCACGCCAGATCGTTTTGGCCCTCGGCATCATTCGGATCCAGCCGCAAAGCTTCCCGATAGTGTTCGATAGCCTCGGCATAAAGCTTGTGTTGCGAATAGAGCGAGGCCACCTCGTCCTGTGCTTCAGCGGTGTGGGCAAAATTATTTTGGACAGATCGGAGATACTCCTCAGCTCTTGCGGGGTCGCCTTGCTCGATGTAAGCCTGCGCCAAACCGAGTGGAGCCTCGATGGAAGTGGAGTTCAGGCGAAGCGCCTGATGGTATTCGCGAATGGCGTCGGTCCAATGTTTTTGCCCCATATACAGCGAACCCAACTCCTCGTGCGGGCGCTCATCACGAGGGGCGCGGGCCGCCGCTTCTTGAAAACGCTTCTCCGCCAAATCATCACGCTTCACCGCGCGATAACTCTCGCCATCTTGAAGCAGGCGAGCAACGGCAATATCCGTCCGGTAGTTTAGAGCCGTGGCCGTCATCGCAATCGCCACAACTACCGCTGGGATGGCGATGAGCGTCGGCGAAGACTTTTCCGCGGGAACGCCGGGGACGAATTCCCGCTGGGGAGGAGGAACGAGCAGGCCCAGAACGATGCCGCTGGCCAGTCCGCCCAAGTGTCCCCAGTTATCTATAAACTGGTGGAGAGCAATTCCCAAAAGCAAATTCACAGCTATCAGCGGGAGAATCCCTCTGCCGAAAGCGCGGCCCCATTGCGGGGGAATCGATGCGCGATGCAGGTAGCCCGCTACCAGCATGATGCCCGCAATGCCAAAGATGGCCCCGGAGGCTCCCGCGGAAACGCTGTTCGACATCATCATGGAAATTGACGCGCTGCCCACTCCAGCGGCCACGTACAGGCAGGCGAAACGGCCGTAACCGTAGATTCGCTCGAGAAGCTGGCCGAGAATGTAGAGCGCGTAATTGTTCATCAGCAGATGAATCATCCCGATGTGCAGGAACATCGGCATCACCAGCCGCCAGTATTCCCCGCGACGAGTGTAGGGGCCAAAAGATGCGCCGAAACGCAGAAGCAAATCCGGGTTGAAGGAAATACCCGTGAAGGTTCGCAAAAGCAGATCGCTGAGCGCGGGGTGGGAGGAGGCGTCAACGAATACCATGACCAGAAAAACGAAACAGTTTACCCCCAGGATGGTGTAAGTGGCGAAGGGGCGGTAAGGCCGGTAAATCAAATAGGCGGG
>DASYXZ010000295.1:0-11881 GCA_035934315.1 Terriglobia bacterium
CTGTGAAAAATGAGTTGAATGGTCCCGGTGGCGCCGAAACTGATGATGTCGCCATCGCTTAATGTTTGGGCTTTGATTTTTTCCTCGTTGACGAATATCCCCAGACGCTGACCGCGATCTTCTAGACGAAACTCCCCGTCCGCATAAATCAGCGCGGCGCAGGAACGCGAAATGCGTTTGTCATCCAATTGCAAATGGTTCCCACCCTCCATCCCACGTCCAATAAGAAACGGCGTTTGGGTCACCGCGACTTCGCGATGGTCGCCGCGAGGATCCACCACTTCCAGAAACGCCTCGGGAATTGTGACGGAATTTGCCGTGTCGGAAGCAGACATAAAGTGAATCTTACCACGCGGGGATGCGGAAACCGGCAGGCAGAAAACAACGGGCGGGAGGGCAGCAAAAAAATCGCGGTAGGAGAAAATTCCTGTCAGGAAGCGGCGGGGCGCCTGCTTTAGGGTTGCAGCCCGATGCGCCGCACCAAATCTTGGAATCGCGGCTCGGCGCGCAAGCGGTCAAACCCCGGCTCTCGCTGGATGTAAACCAGATAGTCGGAGCGGTCTTGATAAGCTTTCTCCAGCAATTCAATCGCCTGATCCTTTTCGTCAAGGCCGGTAAATATTGCAGCCAGGTAGATGGCCGGCAAGTATTTCTCTTGCGCCATCTCCAGCAATTTCCCCGATACGGCGCGGGCTTCGCGTTCACGGCCCATCAGGGCGAGCGCGTGTCCCACTCCCATTATGGTTTGCGACGTGCCTCCGGAAAAGGTTCTCGCATTTTGATGCTCCGCCAGAGCTTCCTCATACATTCCTTTTTGCTCATACGCCCGTCCGCGCTCAAAGTGGGCCAGGGGAAAATCAGGAAAGACCTCAAAAACTTTCCGGCATTGTTCGATGGCCCGGTCGGATTGGCGTGCGAAATTATAGATGAGGGCGGCGGTGGTATTAATGACCACCGAGAGCGGATCATAATTCTGGGCGATTTTTATTTCAGCGATTGCCTGTTCGATCCGTCCCATGGCGGTCAGCAATAGCGCGTACCACTGGTGCGCGGTGGCATAGCCCGGGTTGAGCGCCAGTGCCCGCTTGAATTCTGCATCCGCATCCTCGAAATCCCAATCGTAAGACAGCTCAATGTAGGCTAGCGAGGCGTGGGCTTCTGCCAGCGTATCATCCATGCTCAAAGCCGCCAGCGCGGCCTCTTTTGCCCTGGGCATGGCCTCGCGCGGGGGTATGGCGTCATACGGGACAGTTCCGAGCAGGGCATAACTGTCCGCCAGACCCGCATAGGCGGGAGCGTATTTTTTGTCCTGCCCGATTGCTTCCTGAAAGTAATGGATGGCGCGCTCCAATCCGTCAACCGTCCTCTTGTTCCAATGGTGACGGCCTTTCAAGTAAGCTTCGTAAGCGGCGGGACTCATAGGGGCCGGCTTCTTTTTTAACCGGGCGCGTTGTTTGGGCGTGAGCTTCAGTTGGACGCCTTGGGCAATGGCGCGTGCCACATCGCTTTGCAACGCAAGGATGTCCGTCATGTCGCGTTGGTAGCTTTCTGACCACAGGTGGCGCTCGGTAGCCGCGTGGACAAGTTGGGCCGTCACGCGCACCCGCTGCGCCGAGCGCATTACCGAACCTTCCACCACCGCGTCAACATTCAGTTCACGCGCAATTTCCGGCAGGGACTTGCGCGCGCCTTTGTAGAGCATCATTGAGGTCCGCGAAATCACGCGCAGCTCACCCATTTTGGCGAGACTCGAAATCAGCGCGTCCGTCATTCCGTCGGCGAAGTAATCCTCGGCCGGATCACCGGAAAGGTTTTCCAATGGAAGGACTGCCACCGCCCTTATGCGTCCCGGACCTGAAGGGCGCCGGCGTCGAAGGTCTGCGCGCAGCGAAGATGTGGACAGGCCAAGACGCTCGAGGTCCGTCAAAAGTTCTTGAGCCGTTTGATGGCGGCGGGCTGGATCCTTTTCCAGCGCCTTCATAATCGTCCGATCGAGATTGGGCGAAATGCGCTTGCCCATATTGGTTGGAGTCTCTGGCGCGCGGTTTAGGATCGAGTCAATCAGTCTGGGCGCGTTGGTCTCCGGAAAAGGACGGCGCCCCGTGGCCATTTCATACAGCACGGCGCCGACGGCAAAGATATCGGTTCGCGCATCGGTTTTCTCACCGCGCAATTGTTCCGGGGCCATGTAGGGCAGCGTCCCGGCATCTTCGGGGGCAAATTGGGTCACGCTGGAACTCACATCCGCCTCCGCGTCGCGCCCCAAAAGCTTCGCCAATCCGAAATCGAGAACCTTCAGGCGGTTATCCGGCGTGACGCGAAGATTGCCCGGCTTCAGATCTCGATGGACCAATCCCTGCTCGTGCGCCGCCGCCAGCCCTTGGGCAAGTTGGGCCCCCAGGCGGATGACTTCATTTTCCGTCAACGGCCCCGCCGCCAATTTTTCGCTGAGCATCGCCCCCGGAATATACTCCATCACAAGGAAATCGATGTCGCCCTGCGTGTCGAAATCGTGGATGGTCGTGATGTTGGGGTGGTTCAGCCTGGCCAGCGCCAGGGCTTCTTTGCGGAATCTTTTTCGCGCCAGCTCATCGACGAGCGCGCCGGGTGGCAGCACCTTGATCGCCACCTCTTTGTCCAATCGCTCGTCACGGGCCTTGTAAACGACACCCATGCCGCCCCGTCCAATTTCCTCCAGGATGGTATAGTGGGAAAGCGTTTGGCCGACCACAGGAATGGACCCGCCTTTAGATGGCTATCTTAGGCTGCGCAAGCGGGCGCGTCAACCATTGTCATCATCTATTCTTCAAGTGTGTCCGTTCAATAAAACTGAATGCAAAACTCACCAGGTTCACCACTTTGTGCGGCTGGAGCGCGGGTCGTCTAGTGATTGCGCCCGTTAGAGTTGAAACGTGCTGCCATGTCGAGACGGCGTCGCGCCTTGCCGTTCGCACCTACATTCTCAATCCTGGGCCTTCCGTAGGGAAACCATGTGCCCTTACGACATACCCTTGGCGGCTGCAACCTGGGCGAAGAAATCAGTAAGCTTCTGGGTGTCCAACTTTCCATTCGTCCGCACGCCACTACAAACATCAACCGCGAATGGCCTCACCTGTCGAATCGCCTCTCGAACGTTTTCCGCGGTCAGCCCGCCGGCCAGAAATACCGGAACACTCACCGCGGCGCGAATCCGCGCGCTGACATTCCAATCGTGTGTGCGTCCGGTCCCGCCAAGTTCTCTGACGGCGGCGGACGGATTGCCGGAGTCGAGTAACAAGGCGTCCACGCGAGGCGCGACCGAAATCGCCTCCCCCACGGATTCGTCACCGGTTACGTGAATCACCTGCACGATGCGAATGCCAGGAAGTGCGCTTCTCAATTTGCTGTGGGCGCCCGGTTCGAGGCGATCAACAATTTGGAGCGTGTTCACCCGTGTCCGGCGCTGCTGGGCGATTATTAATTCGGCGTCACGCTTGCTGGTCAGTAGAAAAGATGACACAAATGGCGGAATCTGCGCGGCAATTCGGGCGATCAAATCTTTGCCAATCACTCCGGGGCCGCTGGGCATTTCCGATACAAGACCGACGGCCGACGCCCCGTGGTCAATGGCCATTCGCGCTTCTGATATGCTCGAGATGCAACAGATTTTCACCCGGGTCATGATGACCGGCTTCTTAGCATTGGCTAATAGGACGATGGGTTTTTTCTTTGGCGGAACAATTGCGCCGAAGGCAGGGCACGATTGGGTGTTGCCGCTCCGGCGCCCACTCCCCAACTGGATTTACTAAATTCGATTTACAGCTTTAACTTTGCCTTCTTTAATGGCCTTGAGCAGCGCTTCGTGATCGCGGGCAGATTGCCTGGCGTAGGCGATGGCAAATTGGGCCACGGCTTTGTCCAGCTTGTCGGCGCTCCCGCAATAGGCGCTGATTTCCGTGGCATCGCCGCTGCGCGCGTGCGCCTTGGCCAGAATTTGGCCGCACACCAGGCCGAACTCCGTCAACGCCGGTCCTTTCAATTCCGCAGGATCGACAGTTGCTTTGTGGTCAGCCAATTGACGCACGAGGAAGTCACGCCCATCGATGGTGGTCCAGCCGAGAAATGGGTCACTGACGGTTTGCATCAGATGTTGGCCTTCCGCCACGCGGCGTCCCTGCTGGAGAAATGGAGGAAGGTCAGGCAGGTAGGGCGCATAGCAGGATGGCGGTTCTTCTTTCACCTGGATAAACAGCGGGTCATCAGGACCGTTGCCGAAGCAGAGGACCACATACACGCGCGTCCCCACGCTTCCTGTGCCCACCACCTTAAAGGCGACATCGACGGGATGATAAGCGTCAAGCACGCGCTGGCGATCCGGCGGAAGCGTTTCCCGATAGGGCCCGAGCGCTGCGAGCACGCGGGTGGCCTCGTCATCCGGAAGGTGATGGATGAGCGGCGGGTGATCGGCAAACCGGCGCAGGCCGCCTTTGGCCGGGACGGTCAACTTTTCCAACGTGTGTCTTGGAGTGGCGCGCTCCGCCTTGCCCAGGATCGAGCGCACGAAGCTCACTTGCGATTGCCGCCGCACTTCAAAGCGGATCAGATCAATCATCGTCATTTCAGCGAAGCGCTCCATGGCCTCGCGATAGCTTTTGACGAGCGCCAGAACAGCGTTCTTGCAATCGTCGTGATTGCCCCCGGCCTCATTGCCTGCGAGCACCAGGCTGGTGGCCAACCGCTTCAGGTCCCACTCCCAGGGACCGGGAATGGTCTCGTCAAAATCGTTCAGGTCGAACACCAGGTGCCCGTCGGGGGCGGCGAAGGCGCCCAGGTTGCGCACGTGCGCGTCACCGCAAATCTGGACGCGCAGGCCGGTGGTGGGTAACGTGGCGAGATCGGAGGCCATCAAGGGCGCGGCGCCGCGAAAAAAATTGAAAGGCGACACGGCCATGCGACCTATCTTGATGGGAATTAATTCCTGCACGCGGTTCTTGCTGATGGCCATCACGGACTCGACGGGGTCCGGACGAGTGGGCAACGGCGCCCAGAGCGCCTGGTCAACGCGATGGACTACCTCGCGGCGGCTCTTCCCGTAGGCTCGGCGCTCATCCCGCGTCATCAGGTTTGGTGGTTTCGCAATTTTCAATTCGCACCTCAGCAGTCGCGATCGCTCCCCATAGTTATAACATGAGAACTGGGGCGCTCCCGCCATACTTTGTGATGTGTTGGGTCTGTCAGGAATCTCCGCCGGGATTGGGCCGGCGACTGCGAAATTATATCCTCTAAAACAATCACAAGCTTCAGGCGGCATTCATCAATTCGCCGGGAGCGACGCGGATTTATTTTCCCGGCTCAGCATGTAGACCTCCCAGAGATCGCGGGAGCTGCGGGGCAGCAGCGGGTTCAACGCGAGTTTGCCGGCGCGGCCAATACTTTTTTCAAGGAAAGCCATCTCTTTAAATTTATCGGGCAGACTCGGGTCAGGGGGAGAAGGGAAGCCGGCCTCGCGTCTCATCAGGTCGCCTTTGGCGATGGCACTCAACTCCAACGAAATCTGGAGCAGGCAAAGCATGTCGCCCACAAGCTCCGGCGGAAAAGTGTTGGTGAGCGATCGCAAATACCGGCCCGCCTTGGTTTCCGCCAAATGGCCGGTGGCAATCATTTGCATCAGCTCCATGTCCTTGTCCAGTTTCGCTCCCATCCATTTCTGCATGGATTTCTCGCTTTCGAGGAAGATCAACGAGAGGATAATGGGTAAACCGATTAATATGGCGACGGTGGATTCCAACGGCGGCAGCAGGGCTTGGTTATATAAGGAGTGAATCACGATGGCAATGGCCACGCCGGGCAGATAGACCCGCCACCGGTGCGAGGTTGAGCGTCCCAAGAGGCTGGTGGCAACGATTCCAAAAATAGCCGTGGTTCCCCCATGCATCATGGCTGTCCCGAAGCCGCGAACGGTCCAGAGAAGCAGGGAGTTGTCGTGGAATGCCTGTAGGTAGATGATGTTTTCGAGCAAAGCGAACCCGGCGCCCACGGCGAAACCCTGGATGGCGGCATCCACCATAAAACCCACCCGGCTGGTGCGAATCAGGTAGGTGATGTAGGCTGCTTTGAGAAGCTCTTCAATCACCGGGGCTCCAATGATGGGGTACCAGCGGCCGGTGAGTGGCATGATCTCGAAGCCGAGGGTGTTGATGAAAAAACAGATGCCGGCCACGCCTATACCGGCTAAGACGGCGGTGAGGATTCGGCGCAGAGTGACCAGTTTGTAGCTGTCGAGAAACTCGAGGCCGAAAAGAAAAACGAAGACGGGCAAAATACTTAGTCCCAGTCGCGCGAGATAGGCGTAAGCGTTGGAGCTCACCATTGGGGGATCACAAGATTTTAAGCGAAATCATGTATTCGCCGGAAACTTTTCCTTGGTTGTCTCTTGCCAGAGCGTATCCCGTCGAGAAGGTGGAATTAAAGTAAGTGAAAAGAACAGTGCGAAAATCCAGTTGCGCTCCCACATTTCCAAAGCCTTGGCGGTCACTCGACCGGCCCAGGTTGGTGGCCAATCCGGAGGAGAACAATGACAGCCTGGCCCAGTTGACATAAAGGGCGGTGGACCCCACGCGACGAAACCTTACTGGAGGAAGGTTCCACTCCGCCAGCAATTTTGTGAAACTCGTGGCGCCGATCTGGTTCAGCTTCACACCCGGAAAACTATAATAGTCCCGGTAACGGCTGATTGTCCCATGGTCCACCCAATTGTTGCCAAAGCCCCCAAAGAAGAAATTTGCAAAGGGATTATTGGGATTCCCAAATGCCTTCCCGGCCGAACCTCGAAACCAGACGGAGGAACTATGAATGGGCAGGGGAAAGCCACGGTCGTAGGTGCCATAAATCTGGGGAAATCCTGTCCCGCCCGCATAACTCAGGCCTGAAATCAACTGCCATTGGGTTCCTTTGTCGTCCTCAACCGCGCCCAAAGTCTGTTCCAGGTTTGAGTATTTCAGGCCCACCTGGCCCGTAAGAAAACGGCTGACGGGTGTGGCAACGTTCTGGTAGTTCGGCAAGGCTTCCAGGCCCGAATATCCTGCCACGCTCCAATTGAGGTCGAGTGTCCTTGGAGTGTCGAAGAGCAGGTTCTTCGAGTCTTCTATCTTCAGGGCAGAACCCTTGCGGCTCACCTTCGTGGGGCCAAAAAGATCGTAAAAGTCGGCGTTGTTGTAATAACTGCTCACCTTCAGGTTCCAGAGATGGGCATTCAACCCGAAGTGGAATCTCTGGTTGGGGGGGAGCGAAGTGTCCGGGGAATAAGAAGCGGTTACATCTCCGCCGCTCACGTGCAAACCATCGGAAAAATCCATTCGCAACCCGGCGGCCGCGGTGTTCTTATACCCTTGTACAATCGGATAAATGGAAATCGGGCGCGTCCTTCGCAGGGGCGAATAACTGCCGGAGGAGGTGATCACTTTCCCGGAATTGATGGTTGAGGACGGGGGAAGTTTCCAGGTTTTAAGCTCGGGAGTCTTTTCAAATAAATCCTGGCCCAGATAATTGATGGCGCTCACGTCATTTAAAGGTGTGGTGGGGATAAACGAGGGCGCAAACCCTTTGGCCGTATATTCGAGAGCGAGCAAAGTGCCGTCCGCAAGCGGCAGGGGGCGGAAGAGGCCGGTTTCGGCGTTGCTCAGGACTTCCATTTTCCTGGTTTGAAAATCATAGCGGAAAATATTGGAGGCTCCAGTCTGGTACGAATTCCCGTAGAGATATCGTCCGTCGGGGGAGTAAACAAAGCTTTCCGGGGAGTTGTACTCGAAATCGTGAAGCACTTCATAATGGCCGTCGCCTTTCAATAAATGCCCAATGTTGAACCGGACCAGTTTCTGTTCGCCGCTCAAGTTGGCGATGCCGGCAGTCAAGCTCCTGCCATCGGGGGAAATATCGGTGTCGAATACGTCGATGCCATAGGGAAAAGTGAATATGGGAATGACCTTTGCGTAAGGAGGCTGGAACCGCACCAACGAACACAATCCGTTGTTATGGCGCACCCCCCACAGCGACTGGTCAGTCGAATCATAAACCAGGTCGCCGGTCCGCGTATCTTTCATCAGGCGCGTGGCGTGGTGAGTCGCGAGGTCATAGACGTTGAGGTCGCGCCAATTTTTGGTGTCCGAGGCATAGTAGATTCTGTGATGTCCCGGGTCGTAGGCCACGGACGTAACGTAATACAGTGACGGCCCCTGGACATCTCTCAAGTGTTCGATCCTTCCAGTGTCCGTGTGCATGGCGGCCAGGCCAGCCATGTGTCCCACATGTTGCACGGCCGCGTAGATGGTTTTCGTTTCCGGATCGTAAAAATATCGCGAAACCGAACCCATCGATTCAAAGGGCAGCCGGCGCGGCTTGGTGACAGGATACTTACGGATGAGTTTAAGGTTTGCCTCTTGCCACGCCTTTTCCGACGCAATCCATTCGTCCCATACTGCCTTAAGGGATTTGCCGAAAACCCTTGAGAATTGAGAAGAGAAGTACCTGCGGCTCGAGTCCGTGCGGGTCACCCATGCCAAAAGTTTGTCCAATCCGTAATGATCGGCCAGATAAGTCATGAACCGCGTTCCGTAAAGGTACGAGTTGGCGCCCACCATGAAATCGATGGCCGTGCCTTCGGATTCCAAACCGACGAAACTGTATATGTAGTCGTTGTCGCGTACTTTGGCGCGAAATACCATTTCGTCGTAGCCACCGAGAGCCCTTCCCAGTCCGCCGGAAAGCCATGTTTCCATGAAGGCCGCAATCCCCTCATGAAACCAGCGGGGGGCATAGTGCCGGGGGCTTGTGAGGCTGCTATAAAACATCGAAACGGGATCGTCCGCTGAAAGATCGACCTTGCCGAAGAAAACTTTGCGCGCCAGCCTGTCGCTGCGGGAGGCATTGTCGCCCATCACGATGTGAATCGTCTCATGATTGAGCAGCCAGCTCATTCTTTCGCCGATGGGCACGGTTTCGTAAATATGGTCCACAGGCTCCAGGCCAATGCTTATGGAATTGAATGGAACGGTTCCGGCTGCTCCGTGGCCGTAATCGCTGAAGTCTTCCAGCAGAATTGTGACTTTTTCCGAAGGGGTATAATGAAAAATCTTGCGATCCAATTTGAGTGCGTTCTCGAAGCATCGGATCAGGTAGGGAATCAGGTATTCGTGCGCAGGACTATAGTAAATGACACGCACGTTTTTGGTTTCTTGAATGTATAGTTTCGGGTGGGCGGCCTTTGCAATGGCCCGGCCTAATAATAGGAAAACTGCGAGTTGGACCAACGCTCTGGCAGTTCTTTTGAACCCGCCGGAGCGCGATTGGACCATCCGGAATATGCAAAGTAAGGTTTCGCTACAATCTCGCAACCCTGAGCCTTGACGAGAATGAATTCTAAAAACCCAACTGGAGCGACGCCCCGGGTTAGTCTGCGCTCGATCCGGCCTGCATCGCATTACTCATAAAGCTCATGCCATTCTGCATGCTCAGCAAGCTCTGGAAGGATTGATTGCTGAGCAAGCTCTGGAAGGACTGATTGCTCAGCAGGCCCTGGAAGGACTGATTACTCAACAAGCCCTGGAAAGATTGGTTGCTCAACAAGGCCTGAAAGGACTGATTGCTTAACAATCCTTGGAACGACTGATTGCTCAGTAAGCCCTGGAAGGACTGATTACTCAACAAGCCCTGGAAGGATTGGTTGCTCAGCAAGCCTTGGAACGACTGATTGCTCAACAACCCCTGGAAGGATTGATTGCTCAACAATCCCTGGAAGGATTGATTGCTTAACAATCCTTGGAACGACTGATTGCTCAACAAGCCTTGGAAGGATTGATTGCTGAGCAAGCTCTGGAAAGACTGATTGCTCATCAATCCCTGGAAAGACTGATTGCTTGCCAAGCTACGGAAGGACTGGTTGCTCATTAAGCTTTTGAACGACTGATTGCTCATCAATCCCTGGAAGGATTGGTTGCTCAACAAGCCCTGGAAGGACTGATTACTTAGCAAGCCTTGGAAAGATTGATTGCTCAGTAAGCCCTGAAAGGATTGGTTACTCAGCAGGCTCTGGAAGGACCGATTGCTCAACAGCCCTTGGAAGGATTGATTGCTCAGCAATCCCTGGAAGGATTGGTTACTCAGCAGGCCTTGGAAGGATTGGTTGCTCAACAGGCCCTGGAAGGACCGATTGCTCAACAACCCTTGGAAGGATTGATTGCTCAACAAGCTTTGGAAGGACTGATTACTCAACAATCCCTGGAAGGACTGATTGCTCAACAACCCTTGGAAGGATTGATTGCTGAGCAATGCCATGAAAGATTTGTTGCTCAACAATCCTTGGAATGATTGATTGCTCAGCAAGCTTTTAAAAGACTGATTGCTCATTAATCCTTTGAAGGACTGGTTGTCGGCGATCTTCCTGAATTCTTTGCTCTTCAAGAATTCTTTTACTGCCACCGGAGCTTCCCCCGGAGTCACGGCGACATCGGCATCATTGACTTTCGTATCGCGCTCAACATTTCTTTGGCCGATTGCGCCCTGGATCTTTTCCGTACTCGGCGGCGCCGAAGATTTCGATACGAACCAGATTCCCGCGCCCGCGATAACGACAGCCCCAATTAGCACCGCGTACCTGAGATTCCTTCCCTGGACAGACATACATCCTCCTTGGGTTACAAGGCTAAGTCTTGGTCGCGGGCAACAAGGTTCCCCGCGCGCCTTGGCGTATTCGTAAAGGCAGTTTAGCCCAACCCTTGAACTGGTTAATTGATAACACGTCTTCATCCGCAAGTCAACGGGTACAAAACACGGGTACAAAACACGGGTACAAAACACGGGTGTCGTTAGCACTTGAATCATGTCTGGCAAAGCGGACGCCACAATAGCTGAGTTCAGCGCTCATATTCTGGCCAGTACCCTTGGAAATTACGAGCTTTAAACTTTGCGAGGGCAGGGTGAAGATTTTGCGAGACGGCTTTCCGTGTGCTATGCTGTCCCCGAATGACACGAATCCTCTCCACAATACTTGCGCTATTCATCGCCGCAAGCAGCGCGCCTGCTGCAATCCAGGGGACCACTCCGCCCGCAGGTCAGGCGTCGGCCCCGGCTACGAGTCCAGCGACCGCGCCGCCCCAGGGCCAGCGACTAGCGATGGCTCCGACGCCGAACACTGACCTTTATTACAGGCTGGCGGTGGATGCGCTCCCACAGGACGGAGTCCCCAAGGGTGAAATCCGGGGGCCCTTCACGCTGCCTAGCGAAGCCTATCCCGGCACCCAGCATACGTACTGGGTGTATGTCCCGGCCCAATATGACCCGGCCACCCCCGTAAGCCTGATGATATACAACGACGGGCAGGCGTTCATGGCGCCCGAGGGCGAGGTTCGAGCGCAAGTGGTGATGGACAACCTGATCTTCCGCCGCGAGCTTCCCGTAATGATCGGAGTTTTTATCAATCCCGGCCGGCGTCCCGATCAGCCGGAGCCAAGCGCAAAAGATTGGGGCGATCGCGACACCAACCGCCCCACCGAGTACAACACTCTCGACGATAAATACGCCAGGGTGATTGTTGATGAACTGATGCCCGTGCTCTATAAGGAATACAACATCTCAAAGGATCCCGATCGGCATGGAATCGGCGGGTCGAGTTCGGGCGCCATCGCGGCGTTTACCGTGGCGTGGCAGCGTCCCGACCAGTTCCATAAAGTGCTGAGCAACGTGGGAAGCTTTACCAACCTTCGCGGAGGAAACGCCTATCCTGATATCATTCGCAAGAGCGAGCGAAAACCCATTCGTGTTTACCTGGTGGACGGGCGGAATGACCTTCGTGCGCTGAGGGCTGACGGAACCTACGATCAGTCTCGCGACTGGTTTTACCAAAACGTTC
>DASYXZ010000079.1:0-9878 GCA_035934315.1 Terriglobia bacterium
ACACGGCCATCATTTGCCATTTTATTTATGCCTTTTAATTACGAATAAATATTATGTCCGCCCTTTCAGAGCATCCACTGAGCGCGCGGTCAGGAAAATGCCGAGCGCAACAACCGATAGGTAGTAAACCATGTCGGATAAATCGACGACCCCCTTGGCGAAATTATCCAGGTGCCTCGAAAGCGCCATGTAGGACATTACTTTGACCACCGTGCCGGAAGAATACGCTTCCGGCCAGTCCAGAACATAAAGCAGGAGGAAGACGACGAGCGACACCGTTCCGGCGATGATTTGATTTTTGGTGAAAGTGGAAAACCACATGCCCAGGGCAAGCAGCGCCGCCCCATATAAAAAGAGTCCCAATGCAGTGGCCAGGACGGGCTTAAAGTTTGGATTTCCGTAAACGAATAATATGCTGATATACGAAAAAGTGAGAATCACCAGCACGCTGAACAAGGCCAACGCGCCAAGAAATTTCCCCAGAATGATTTCCATGTCGGTTAAGGGTGAAGTGAGCAGGAGCTCAATGGTGCCGGAACGCTTTTCCTCCGCGTAGAGCCGCATGGTCACCAGGGGAAGAAGCAGCAACAAAACCACGGTTAGAACGCCTTCGACCAGAGGCCGAATGATGAAATCATTCAAGCTGATAGGCGGTGCGCCCGCCCCGGCCTGCATGGCCATTTGAAGCATCTGCGATGCGACGTAGCCGGTCTGGTTGTAGAAGAAAAAACCGCAGAGCAATGAGTAAACGCTCATCACCAGATAGGCGATGGGCGAATGAAAGTAGGCTCGAAGCTCTTTGCCCGCAATTGATAAAATATTGCGCATGTCCACCTCAAGGAAGAAATTAGAAATCAGAATAGCAGCCGTTCCAATTTGATCGCCATTCCTGTTGCCCGCATCCGCTCCCAACTCACCCCAAATTCCAATTTCTAATTTCCATTTTCTAATTTCTGATTTTCTGACGCCTCGCTCAAATCTTTTGTCGTCAGCTTCAGGAAAATATCTTCCAGGCTCATACCGCTGGTCTTGAGTTCGAGCAATTTCCACTGCGATTCCACCACGCTGCGCGCCAGTTCGGCTCGCACGTCGTGCCCTTTCTCGGCGTGGACCTCCAGGGTGATCAGCGCGCCATCAGCCTCGCGCGGCTCAACCAGGTTCACGCCACCCACGCGCTGCAGCTTGTCCATGATCTCCGCCGCCGGGCCTTCCACCGTGATCATCACCGTCTCGAAACCGGTCAGCCGCCGGGTCAATTCATCCGGCGTTCCCACGGCCACAATTTTGCCCGCATTGATCACCACCACGCGCTGGCAGGTTTTTGAAACCTCGGGCAGGATATGCGTGCTCAGCACGACGGTATGCTGGCCCGCCAAACCCTTGATCAACTCGCGGGTTTCGATGATTTGCTTGGGGTCCAATCCTGCCGTGGGCTCGTCGAGGACCAGAACATCCGGGTTGTGAATCAGCGCCTGCGCCAGCCCCACTCGCTGGCGGTAGCCTTTGGAAAGTTTTCCGATCTGCCTGTCTCTGACATCCGTGACGGAACACTTTTCACTGGCTTCCTCCACGCGCTTCCTGACGTCACGACCCGCCACACCCTTGATGCGCGCCACGAAGGAGAGATATTCCCGCACCGTCATGTCAGGATAAACAGGAGGATTCTCCGGGAGATAGCCCGTGCGCCTTTTGGCTTCGAGCGGATAATCCTGAACGTCATATCCCGCCACGCTCACTTGCCCATCGCTGGCCGGGAGGTATCCCGTAATCACACGCATCGTGGTTGTCTTGCCCGCGCCGTTGGGCCCCAGAAAACCAAGCACCTCGCCCTTCTGCACTTCAAAACTGACGTCGGAAACCGCCAGGGTGGGCCCGTAACGTTTGGTCAGGTTTTTCACTTCAATCATGCGTGGCTTCCTCCGGCCGGGATTTCGCGCCCCGGACTCTTTCAACCAGCAACATCTGATCGATCTTGCGAATTGCGAACTGCAAAATGCGCCGATGCTCCGGGACCTGCGACACCAGCTTGACCTATTAGGATTATCAAATTACCCGAAGGGTTGCCAAGTGTTTAGATTGGCGAGGGGCGTCGAGTATTGATTTCTCAGGACGTCAAATGACACGCGAGTAGTGGTATAATCCTTATCATGCCGGTCGATATCCGCCTTACCTACGAAGACTACTGCCTGCTGCCCAATGACGGGAAGCGTTACGAGATCATCGACGGGGAGCTGTTTGTGACTCCATCACCCAATTTCCTGCATCAGATCGTCGTTACCAGCTTGATCTATCATATGTCTTCATTCTTGAAGGACCAGCCGCTTGGGCGCGTTATTGTCGCTCCCTTTGACGTCGTATTTTCGCAATTCGACGTCGTCGAGCCGGACATCCTTTACGTTTCAAAAGCTCGCTCTTCAGTTTTAACCAATAAAAACGTTCAAGGCTCTCCGGACCTGGTAGTCGAGGTTTTGTCGCAGAGCACAGCGAAAATCGACAAGACCACAAAACTGAAACTCTACGCGCGCTTCGGAGTCGAGGAATACTGGATCATTGATCCGGAAGGCCCCTCGGCTGAAGTTTACCGGCGCGCAAAGAGAAGCCTTGACTTGGCTGAGAAGCTCGCCAGCAAAAACTCGATCGCTTCTCCTCTATTTCCCGGATTTAACCTGCCACTTCAAAAACTCGTGGAATAGGATCATCGTCGCGAAGAGACTATTGTTGTATATTCCTTCGCCAGGAAATATTTCCGCAAAGGCGGGATGAATTGCCATTACCCTTCCCTTCCGAGGCGGCAATCGGGCATGATAGTGGGCGGTCCGGGATACAACTTAAATAAAAAGCGGAGGGCATGATGGTTTTGCAAAACCAAGTGGCACTCATCACCGGAGCATCCAGCGGCATCGGCCACGCCACGGCGGAAGCAATGGCGCGACAGGGCGCGCGCGTGGGCGTGAACTATTTAAAAAACCGCGCGGGCGCTGAGCAGGCCGTGGAGGCAATCCACAAAGCGGGCGGCGAGGCCATGGCCATTCAAGCTGATGTCACTTCGAGCGCAGACGTTCAATCCATGGTCGCCGCGATGCGCAAGCAATGGGGACGCATCGACGTTCTCGTGAATAACGCCGGCGACCTGCTGGCGCGCCGAACCCTCGCCGACATGACGGAAGACTACTGGGACCAGGTGATGGCGCTGAACCTGAAGAGCGCGTTCCTGTGCGTCAAAGCAGTTTGGGAAGAAATGGCAACTCGCAAGAGCGGGTGCATCATCAACATCTCTTCCATTGCCGGACGCAACGGCGGCGGCCCGGGCGCCGCGGCCTACGCCGCGGCGAAGGGCGGCCTGCTGACTTATACCAAAGGTCTGGCCAAGGAACTTGCGCCCCACGGCATTCGCGTGAACGGTGTCGCGCCCGGGGTTATCGCTACCCCTTATCACGAGCGCTACAGCCCGCCCGAACTTTTCCAGAAATACCTCACCACCATTCCCATGGCCCGCGCCGGAACTTCTGAAGAGGTGGCGGACGTGATAGTCTTTCTCGCTTCGCCCGCGGCGCGCTACATGACGGGAGAAACCGTTGAAGTGAACGGCGGGCAGTGGATGGACTGAAAAGAAAATTATGAATTCTGAATTATGAAGGATGAAATCTAAAACCAGAAAGGAGAAAGAATGCGAGAACTGGACAGAGATCCCCAGAAGTCATCGCGTCGCTTCTTGTTTCATACTTCATACTTCAGACTTCACACTTTCCTCTTCCTTGCCGGATGCGTTGCAATTTTCCTTTGCGTTCACTTCCCGAGCGCCGGACAAATATCTCCCGTTGGCGGCGCCGATGACTGGCCGGCGTATGGCCACGACGCGGGCGGCACGCGCTACTCCCCGCTGAAACAAATCAACAAAAGCAACGTGGGAACTTTGAAAGTGGCCTGGGTGTATCACACGGGCGATATTTCCGACGGCAGCGGCGATCGAAGGAGAAGCGGGTTTGAGACCACGCCAATTCTGGTGGACGGCACGCTCTACCTCACCACGGGATTCAATCGCGTGATCGCGCTCGATCCGGAAACGGGCAAGCAGCGCTGGGCCTTCGATCCTAAAATCGACCCGACATGGGGCTACGGCGACGGACTCATTAATCGCGGCGTGGCGACATGGCTGGACGAGGCCCGGCCCTCAGGACAATCTTGCCACCGCCGCATTTTCGAATCCACTTTGGACGCGCGCTTGATCGCGCTGGACGCGACGACGGGCAAGCCCTGCGCGGATTTCGGTAAAGCTGGCGCGGTAAGCCTGCGCGATGTTCCTGCCTATCGCCCCGGCTGGTATCACATGACCTCTCCGCCCGCCGTGATTGACGATCTCGTCATCATTGGCTCGGCCATCGATGACAATGCCCGCGCAGAAATGCCCGGTGGAGTGGTGCGAGCCTTTGATGCGCGCTCTGGCGCTTTGCGTTGGAAGTGGGACCCGATCCCACCCAATCCCACAAGTTCGTCCGCCAGCGGATCGGCGAAGGCGTGGCGCACTGGCGCGGCCAACGCGTGGTCCGTCATGGTGGTGGACCCTGAACGCGATCTCGTCTTTGTTCCCACGGGCAGCGCCAGCCCGGATTATTACGGCGGCCTGCGGCCCGGCAATGACCAGTGGGCGGACTCGGTGGTGGCCCTGCGCGCCAAGAGCGGCGAGGTGGCCTGGGGATTTCAACTTGTTCATCACAATCTTTGGGACTACGACACCGCATCGCCGCCTCTCCTGGCCAGTCTCACGCACAACGGCCGGAATGTGCCTGTGGTCATTCAAGGCAATAAGACTGGTTTTCTCTATGTGCTCAACCGGGATACGGGCGCGCCGGTGTTTCCGGTGGAAGAACGTCCCGTGCCGCAAAGCGACGTGCCGGGTGAGGTAACGTCGCCGACGCAACCTTTTCCACTGGCGCCGCCGGCCCTCGCGCCGCAAAATATTTCCGCGAATGATGCTTGGGGAATTACTCCCGCTGACCGGGAGGCCTGCGCCAATATGATTCGAGGGTTACGGAACGAGGGCATCTTCACCCCGCCGACCTTGAAGGGTACGTTGGCAATTCCCGGCAACATCGGCGGCATGAACTGGAGCGGGTACGCGTTTGATCCGCAAAGCAATCTGCTACTGGCCAACACAAATAATTTAGCCTTCAAAGTCAAGCTCATCGCGCGAGCCCAATACGAACATCACGGAAGCCACAGCGAGCCGGGAGAATATTCACCACAAACTGGAACGCCCTACGCGATGTTTCGTGCTCCGCTTCTCTCGCCATCAGCCCACCTGCCGTGCACTGCACCGCCGTGGGGAGCACTCACCGCAGTGGATTTGACGGAAGGCAAAATCCGCTGGCAGGTCCCGCTTGGGTCCATGCAGAATTTCGGAGGCAGCCATCCGCCAGTCCCGCCGGGATCGATCAGCCTCGGCGGACCTATCGTGACGGCGGGTGGATTGGTCTTTATCGCCGGAACACTTGACCCGTTCCTTCGCGCTTTCGACTTGGCCACGGGCGAGGAGCTATGGAAAGGACACCTTCCCGCCAACGGCAATGCCACTCCCATGACCTACCAATTACGTCCGGACGGAAAGCAATTTGTCGTGATTGCCGCCGGCGGCCACGCCAAGATCTCCGAAGAACCACAAAGCGATTCACTGATCGCGTTTACCTTGCCTTAAATCCAATGGAGCTATTGGGCGCGATCAAAGCGAGAATTTTTATTGCCGGCTATTTTATAACGATTCGCGCTTGAAAGACCCGGAGGAAACTTTCTGGTGGTGTCCTAAATGTGGGTTGGTATGCAAAGAGCTTTGGAGTACAAATTATTCTCAAAATGATAGTTTTTGCTCTCAAACACGCCCCTCCGATCTAACGTAAAATACTTATAAATATCAGGTTTTCCCCTATTGACTTTGTTGACCTCTTTGTTGCTTAATGAGGGAGCGCGGCTTATTGATAAATTAATTTTATAGGGGCCATAAGGATAATTTTATTGACATCCGTGGTTGCACCGAGCGCGTGTTATTTAGCATCTAAACTAAGGGAGTAATTTTCTAAAAGGGGAGACAAATAATGGTTCCTGAAAAAAAGCACTTTAGTCTTCCTACGACAGTATCCTTCTTAATCTCGAAAGATCGAGATAAGATAGTCGCTCATGCGCTGGATTTCGATCTGGTGGCTGTAGCCGATACGGAAGAGGAAGCCAAGCGCAAGATCAGACTTGCCGTCAAGACCTACGTGGAGTATGGCCTCAGTAACAATTGGGCCGACGAAATTATTTTCCCAGCGCCCGATGAATATTGGGATAAACTTAAGTACGCAACCATCGCGATTGGGGAAACAATTGAAA
Source organism: Terriglobia bacterium (assembly GCA_035934315.1). Taxonomy (GTDB): domain Bacteria; phylum Acidobacteriota; class Terriglobia; order UBA7540; family UBA7540; genus DASYXZ01. The sequence goes on from DASYXZ010000079.1 coordinate 6,364, forward strand.
TTGCTGACATGAGCATTAGAGCATATTGTGCAAGGCCAAACCATGAAGAGAATGTTAGTGGAAGAGTTGCTGTCCCGGCTTAAAAAACACAAAATAGATGTAGAAGACAGAAAACTTCCAGATGGAACTAGGCTTCTTATTTGCGTAACACACCTCCCGTCGTTCCCATTTGGGAGAAAAAACGTCTGGCATGTCCTTCCCCTTTCCCCCAACCAAATTGAAGTAGCGCAACAAGAAGTCGATTCTTTGCTACGCCATCTATGGCATGCTGAATTGGACTTCTTTGACAAAGATAATCCATTTGAAGATGAAATCGAGGAAGAAACACATGATGCCTAATTACTTCGAAGCATTTCTTCAATTGTCCATACGTGGCTTGCGATTCCCGCTTCCATCGCGGGCGTCACGCGCAAAGCGCCATGCACCCTGCAAAAATTGAAGTGAGCAAAATGTAAAGCGAGAGCTGCTTTGAGGTTTTCCCATTTCTTACTGAAAGCGTTCGTCAATCGGGTTAGCCTGCGAATCGCCATCCGCATTTGAAGGTTCTGGTTTTCGACATGTGACGTACAAATCTTTCGCGGGTCGGGTGTTCCCCATTGTGGGACAGGCATAGCATCCACGACTTCGGCAGGCGAATACCGTTGCTCGCCTTCGCGGGAACCCGCGTACACCTTCACCAATTGCGCGAAGTCAACGCGAGTGCCCAGGCTATAGTGAACCGCATCGAAGTAGGGCTTAAATCCATCGGTCGTAATCTGGAACTTTCCGACCGTGGCTTCATTGATCTTTTCCGTGAAGGCCACGGTATCGCGTGCTGTGCGCCTTCCAAGATGCCAAGAGACAATCAGTTTAGTGTTGCGCTCCATCCCAACGAAGCAATAGGCGTCACCCCGACGCGGGTCGCCAGAGACATTACGCTTCTCCTTGCAACCCACGAATCCCCAAATTTCGTCACACTGAACATCTATCACGGGAACCGCGTGAATCTTTTCTTCAAGCAATCTCTCGCATCTTTCTCCGGCCATAACCAAGATACGGAGAATGGTGTCCCGATGAGTGCCCGTGAGTCTTTCAATGCTGCGCACGCTGACGCCTTCCACAAGCATCTTAAGTATGAGGGTTGCCTTTTCAGTGGGAGTGTACATCCCGAAGAAAGTATCGGTGCGAGATTCAGAATAAATCTTTCGGCATTGGCAGCAACGGAATCGCTGTTGCCCCTTGCGGGTCTTTCCGAATTTTTTGCATTGAGTCCTGTAATTGTGGCATGTCATTTTCGGCTTGTCCTTTTCGCGGGGCAGGCCGATAATGTTTTTGTGGTCGGCATTGCGGCTTACCCCGCGTGCTAATTTAGCCCCGTTCCCAGTTCAAGCTGAGGGCGGGGCTTTTTAATTCGTCTGAAAGCTTAATGCCTGCCTGCAAGCATGTCAACAGCTAATTTGGGTTTTCCACAGATATTTCTCTAACTGCTATTGACATATGCTTGCTACATGCTTACTATCAGCCATAGGAGGAATAGCTCTATGACCGAAGAAAGTGTTAGCTTGGCATCTATGGGAGGAAAGGCTAGGGCTGAAAAATTGAGCGCGGAAGATCGAAAGGATATTGCTCGGATGGCTGCGGAAACCCGGTGGGGTAACAGACCGGAGGATTCATTGCTTCCCAAGGAAACCCACGCGGGGACAATAAAGATTGGCGAACGATTGATCCCTTGCTCGGTCTTAGGGAATAGAATCAGAGTGTTTTCAACACGTGGAATTCATCGGGCGCTAGGTTCTAAAACCAAAGGCGGAAGAGGACGGGATGCCCTGGCAACGGTGGCTGAAGCCAGCGGCGCCCCGCTACTGCCTACTTTCTTGGCCTCGCCTGCACTTAAGCCTTTTATTCCTGATGACTTAATGGTGCCCTTGATTTCTCCGATTCAATACAGACCTAAACATGGCGGGAGAACTGCGTTTGGATATGAGGCAACGCTGCTCCCGCGCATTTGCGAGGTCATTCTTGACGCAGACAAAAAGGGAGTGTTAAAAGGCACTCAAAAAGACTTAGCAATAATGGCAGACATCCTACTGCGGGCATTTGCTCGACTCGGTGTTATTGCCTTAGTTGATGAGGCGACCGGGTACCAGCAAGACCGCGCAAGAGACGAACTGAATCGCATCTTGGAAGCTTACATTGCCAAGGAATTACTGCCTTGGGCTAAACGCTTTCCAGATGAGTTCTTCAAACATGCATTTAGAATTTATGGATGGGAATATAAAGAAGGTTCCGTGCGAAGCCCTAGATATCTAGGAAAACTCATTAACAAAACAGTTTTTGAGCCTATGCCCCCTAGAGTTTTGGATAAACTTCGCTCCCTGAATCCGCCGAATGAATCTGGATATCGACGACACCGCCACCATCAGTTTTTGACTCTTGATACCGGCTTACCGCATCTTGATAAACAGATCGTGGCAGTTACAACCTTGATGCGAATCTCAGATGATAAGGAACGGTTCTGGGAGCTATTCGAGAAGGCTTTTCCGAAGAAAGACCAGCAAATAAGAATGGAATACCTTGATGGAGAGCCTTTGGAGATAACAGGATGATTTACTGGCGGCCCACCCTACCGAGGCCGCCACCAAAGCAACTCAGAATTAGGACACTACCAACTTTCTATCCTTGGCGCCCAACGTCGGCGCCCAGAAACTCGCGGATATCTTCCAGGACTTTTTGCATCATGCGCGGAGTCAGCTTTCCCGTCTGCGTGTTTTGCTGGCTGGGATGGTAGGACGCGAACAGGCGCGGCCACCCGCCCGGCAAGACGAAGCTCGTGCCGTGGGCAAAAACAAATGAGGAGCGTGGTGGGAAATTTTTCTGCGTGGAGACCCCACCCTGTGCGGCGCGACCGGAGTGAAGCCCGGCGCCACCAGGCGCCCGTCCGGAGACCAGGCGCAAGTACGTGTCAAACGCGATGCGTCCGAGAGCCAGCACCGCGCGCACTCGCGGCAAAAGCTCCAACTCGCGGTGGAGATAAACCTGGCAGTTGCGCAATTCTTCGGGACGCGGTTTGTTCTGGGGTGGCGCGCAACGTAATGAAGCTGTGATGTAACACCCACTCAATTCAAGCCCATCGCCGCGATGGCGGGATTCAGGTTGGCTGGCGAACCCTCCCGCATGAAGCGCCCGGTAAAGAAAATCTCCTGAGCGGTCGCCGGTAAACATTCTTCCCGTGCGATTTGAGCCGTGCGCGCCCGGAGCCAGCCCAAGAATCAATAGTTCCGCCTCCGGGTCGCCGAACCCCGGAACCGGTTTCCCCCAATATTCATGCTCGCGATACATCCGGCGTTTTTCTTTGGCTACTTTCCGGCAATAGCGGATGAGCCTGGGGCAGCGATGGCAGGCGATGATTTTTTGCTGGAGAATTATAAGCGGTGCGTTTTCCGTAATTAAATGTCCGTTGAGAAATTGAGGAAGCCCGGCAATTGTCAGTGACCTGATGCGGGGCCTCTAAAGTTCGCGCAACCAAAAACAGACAA
>DASYXZ010000122.1:0-10600 GCA_035934315.1 Terriglobia bacterium
CAAAAATCGGATGGTTTTAATTCCGCGAAGAATGACCAGGACATTCAGAAGCCAGAAAAATCCGAAACAAACCGGAACGCCCAGCGCGAAATTCTTCCAGCCCGGCGCGAGCGCCACGATCATGGCGTTGATGGCTTCGCCTCCAATCCATGTCTGGATCCCGAACCAGCCACACGCGACCAATGCACGTAAGATGGCGGCGACATTCGAACCCAACACGCCAAAGGCGGAGCGCGCAAAGACCGGGAAGGGAATTCCATAACGCGCGCCGGCGTGCGCGTTCAGCAGCATGGGAATGAGCACCAGGACGTTGCCCAGGAAAACAGTAAAGATGGCCTGCTTCCAATCCATGCCGCCCGCGATCATGCCGCTGGCCAGCATGTAGGTGGGAATGTTCACGCTCATCGCCACCCAGAGCGCCGCGTAGTTGTAAGTGCTCCAGGTGCGGTTTTCAGGAGGGATGGCGGCGAGATCTTTGTTCCACAGCCAGCTCTTTTGATCTTGGATTTGTGATTTTGGATTTTGGATTGAGCGCGATGTTTGATCTGTTGTCGGTAAGTCCCTGCCCATAATGTAAGAAAAGAAGTAGGGAAGATAATCAAAAATCCAAAATCATAATCAGTAAATCCTGCTTTCCCGCTTGCGCCCGGTGTAATCCACATACACCACTTTCAATTCGGTGTAGAAATCGATTGCGGTTGAGCCGGTCTCTCGTTCGCCGATGCCAGTGGCCTTGATGCCGCCAAAAGGCACGTGGGCTTCGCCGCCCACGGTGGGTGAATTCACATGGACCATTCCACACTCAAGGCGCTCAGCCGCTTGGAAAACGCGGTTCGAGTCAGTGGTAAAAATTGAGGCGGTGAGTCCAAAGCGAACGTTGTTGGCAACTGAAATGGCTTCCTCGAAATCTTTCACGCGAATTATCGCCAGCACCGGGCCGAAAATTTCTTCCTGTGCGATTCGAGCGTCCGGCGCAACGCGATCAAAGATGGTGGGGGCGATGAAGTAGCCGTCACCGTGGGCACCGTCTTCACTTTTCGTGCTTCTCAGTCGTTCGCCGCCGCATAATAACTGCCCCTCGCGCTTTCCGATTTCGATGTAGGCCAGAACTTTATTGAACTGCGCTTCGTCCACGGACGGGCCAACGTTGATTCCCGGTTCGGCGCCATTCCCCACTTTCAGTTTGTTGGCGCGCTCGACCAGCATTTTCACAAATCGATCTGCCACCGGTTCTGTAACGATCACGCGACTGCTGGCCGTGCAGCGCTGTCCCGTCGATCCGAACGCGCCCGCTATTGTGTTGTCAGCCGCAAGGTCGAGATCAGCATCTTCAAGAACCACCACGGGATTTTTGCCGCCCATCTCGCACTGCACTTTTTTCATTTGCTGCGCCGCTTTGGCGTAAATAATTCCTCCCACTTCGCACGAACCGGTAAATGAAATGGCGCGCACTGACGGATGCGCCACCAATTCGTCGCCCGCCTCCTCGCCGCGGCCATGGACCATGTTCAGCACGCCGGCGGGCAATCCGGCCGCGGCGAAGATCTCCACGACTTTGCGCGAAGTGAAGGGCGTGACTTCTGAAGGTTTCCACACCACCGTATTGCCGCACACCAGGGCGGGGGCAATTTTCCATACCGGCACAGCCACGGGGAAATTCCACGGCGTGATCAGGCCCACCACGCCCAGCGGCTGGCGAAGGGTATAGGCGAAATTGTTGGCAAGTTCAGAGGGCATCGTCTCGCCCGTCAGCCGCCGCGCTTCACCCGCCGAATATTCCATGATGTTGACGGTGCGGAGAATTTCTCCCATCGACTCACTCAAAATTTTTCCTTCTTCCCGGGTGAGCAATCGTGCCACGTCGTCCTTTTGCTCTTCCAGCAATCGTGCGGCGCGCAGGACGATTTTCCCTCTTGCGGGCGCCGGAGTATCGCGCCAAAGGGCGCGGGCGCGGTCGGCGGCTTCAATCGCCTCACGAACTTCTTCCCTCGAGCTCAGTGGCGCGTACCCGATCAGGTCATGATGATCGGCGGGATTTCGCCGTTCGAGTGTTTGGGTTGACCGCGATTCAACCCATTGCCCGTTGATGTAATTCGGGCAGACCGTTTGTTGGCTTGCCTGGGTTGTGGTCGCCATAGCGTCCTCCGTCAGCCGCAGATTATGCAGGCTTCACCGATGACGAATCCCCATCTGTGTAATCCGCGATATCTGTGGATACGACCTAATTCAATTCCCCGAACGATTTGTCCATCACTGCGATGGCTTCGTCCACGTCGCCCTTGCTGATGTTGAGCGGCGGGGCAAGTCGAATCACATTTCCGTAGAGGCCGCCCTTGCCGATCAAGAGGCCATGGGCGCGGCAATGCTCCATCAGTTGCACGGTCGCTTCCGGCGCCGGTTCTTTCGTCTTGCGGTCTTTCACCAGTTCCAATCCCTGCATCAGACCCATGCCACGCATGTCGCCGATGATTTGATACTTCTGCAGCAATTCTTCCAGCTTGCCGCGGAAATAAATGCCCACGCGCTCGGCATTATCCAGCAGTTTTTCTTCTTCGATGACTTCGATGGTTGCCCGTGCCGCGACCGAGGTAACGGGATTGCCGCCGAAAGTCGAGATCGTCATTCCTTTGAAACCGTCGGCCACTTCGGGCGTCGCGATGCACAAGCCCACGGGTGTGCCATTGGCCATGCCCTTGGCGCCGGTCAGCATGTCCGGCTCAACTTCCCAGTGTTCGATGCCGAACCATTTCTTTCCCGTGCGCCCGAAACCAGTTTGGACCTCGTCGGAGATGAACAATCCGCCGTACTTTTTCACGATCGTGAATACGATTTTAAAATACTCCTTGGGAGGAACGATAACGCCGCCCACACCCTGGATGGTCTCGGCCAGAAAAGCCGCGATGTTGCCTGAGGTCGTCGTGCGGATGGTATCCTCCACGTCGTTGGCGCACGCCACTCCACAACTGGGGTAGGTAAGTTGAAGAGGGCACCGGTAGCAATAAGGACTGACCGCGTGCGAAATGCCGACACTCACGATACCGGCGCGGCGGTAGGGCGCGTGTGCGGTGAGCGACTTGGCCAGCAGGGAATGGCCGCTGTAACCGTGGCGAAGCGCCACCACGTCAAAATTTCCGGTGGACATTCGCGCCAGCATCACCGCGGTTTCGTCCGCCTCCGTGCCGCTGTTACAGAAGAAACTTTTCTGCAGCCGGCCGGGAGTAATCTCAGCCAGCTTCTCCGCCAGGGCAACGATTTGTTCATTCGGATAAACTGTGGAAGTGTGTTGCAGCCGGTCAACCTGCTCCTTGATTTTACCGGTCACCTTCGGATTGCAATGACCCACGCTGATGGTGAGAATCCCACCGAAAAAATCCAGGTACCGGTTGCCTTCAATGTCCCAAACATGCTGCCCTAGAGCGTGATCGGCCACCAGCGGCTTGGCGTAATAATTCGTGATACAAGGGAAGAGATATTCCTGATGCTTGCGCAACACTTCATTGCGGCGCGTACCGGCTTTTACCCCTTCGTTTTTTTTGGCCATCGGCTCAACTCCAGGACCGAAGGTTTTAGAATCGTGGTGTTATCGGCTTCGATCCTTTAATCATTTGTTCGCCGCATCACTCACTGCACCGTAGGTTTCCGGTCGGCGGTCGCGGAAGAATTGCCAGGTTGAGCGAACCTGCTTGATCATATCCAGGTCGAGATCGGCCACCAGCAATTCGTCTTTGTCGCGGCTCGCCTGGGCGATAATTTTCCCGCGCGGATTACAAAAATAGCTTTTCCCGTAGAATTCTCCAATGTCCCACGGCGCCTCATGCCCCACCCGATTGATGGCGGCGATAAAGTAGCCGTTGGCGACCGCATGAGCGGGCTGCTCCAACTCCCACAAATATTCGGAAAGTCCGGCGACAGTGGCTGAAGGGTTGAAGACGATCTCCGCGCCTGCCAATCCCAAAACACGCGCCCCCTCGGGAAAGTGGCGATCGTAGCAAATGTAGACGCCGATCTTTGCGTACCTGGTTTCAAAAACGGGGTAGCCCAGATTTCCCGGAGTGAAGTAAAACTTCTCCCAAAAACCGGGATGGCAGTGCGGAATATGATGCTTGCGGTATTTCCCCAGGTAACGCCCGTCAGCGTCGATCACCGCCGCCGTATTGAAGTAAAGACCGGCGATTTCCTCTTCGTAAATCGGGACGATGATCACCATGCGGTGTTTCTTCGCCAGCTTCGCCATCAACTGGACGGTGGGCCCTTGGGGCACGCGCTCCGTCAGGTCATACCAACGCGCATCTTGTTCGGCGCAGAAATAAGGTCCATAAAAAAGTTCTTGCAGGCACAGGATTTGAACACATTTACGACCGGCTCGCTCGATCAAACGCAAATGCTTTGCCAGCATTGCCTTTTTAATGACGGGGAGCGAATGACGCCCGGCCGAAAGCTCACAGCTCGCCTGGATCAACCCGCACCGAACTATCTTCGCCATGGTTCACGCCCTTTTTTTTCCATGCCTTACCGACGTCTTCATTTCAGCCTGGCTGCCCTTGCGCCCGCCATCATATCCCGAAATTGCCGGGGCTACAATCTACGGCACGCTCAAAAATATAGCGCCAGGGACGAACGCGCATATCCAAATATAAAATGCGAAACACAGCTAGTCTTTAGGTCAATTAACAGGCAGGTATTCCAAGCGACTTTTTTCGATGATTCGAAAACGGCAGGAACAATAATCAGAGCCGCAGACCACTGGCTCAATACCGCTGAATTGCGGAAGTGTTACCAGCCCCGGCGTACCACACCCCGGACAGGAAAGTACTGCGAAGAAAGCCTCTTCCACCAATGGTCTCAGCGAGGCTGACTCATCCAGTAAGATGATATCTCCGGGATACATCAACTGGAGCGAATCTTCCCCAACGCTGTTTAAGAGTGAGGGACGGGCCTTCAGTTCCATTTTGGGACTCACCTCGCCATTATGCCTTTTGCGCTTTTCTTTTAAGAGTCTTTGAGCCATCCCCCCTGCCTTTTGATGTAAGAGTCATCCAACTGTTTAAGTCCATAGCGTTTGCTAGTCCAAGAAAGGCAGCCCATGCTCACTTAATTCCCTAAATTGACCTCTGAAGTAGAAAACGCAAAACTCAACATTCTCAAACCAGTTGAAGGATTCGAAGATCACGCTTGCATTCCGTTCCATTTTGGAACTTCGTCAGGACATCGCAATCAGGCGCAAAATAATGCAAGCCTCTGCCGTCCAGTCTCTCCCGAACCACATTGTCTATCGTCTGAATTGACCAATAGCATTAGGGGCATGGGGATTATCATCTCGCCATGATGACTCATTCACGGCCTTGCGATTCCCATTATGGAACTTGTTGGCATCGACGATATCCCAAAATGAGGTTTCTCAATGTAGAGAAATAATAATAATCGCGGTTCAAATTGGCGGCATGTTCAGATTTAGCGGCCGGCTTAATAGCACACATAATCCCACCCGGCAGTGTTTGCCTAATTTTACTCATGTTATCGTGCCGGGTCGTAACTCATTGCAATCACGGTAGAAGCAGACAGTAATATTCATTTGAAGAAACGGTCGGAGCGCGAGCCAAAAATAGTTGGCGCTGCAAAACATGACCGTCCAACCGGCGCGCCGCAATCAGGACCAATCCAATTTCTTCTGCCTTTATTAACCTTTCAACCAACATGGCATGCTGCGTGCATTGATAAGAAATCGAGCGCCAATCCCCAGACCAGAGCCAAGGGGATCGCGCGGCGAAGATGAACGCGCGGTGATTTTGCAAGGCGAGTGATCCGCGCAGCAAAATCTCTTAAAACGAGGCATTCCATGGCAACTCATTTCTCATCACCCAATAGCAACCCGAACGAAAAGATTGCAATCATGCGATTGCGGCCGCATCACTTCCATCCTGAGGGCACCGGTAGGGAAGTTTGTCCGCGTGAAAATAAAGCGCAACCCGCTTTCGCAGTTCATGAGGACCGGAGCGAAGCCGAGCGAAACACGAAGGTGGTTGAACTGCTGCCGCTTCTTCACAAGATTGCGAGAAAAATGCGCACGCATCTACCGGCGAACGTTGAAATGGACGACCTGGTGGGTGCCGGCTCTGTGGGTCTGGTTGATGCCGTTCTAAAGTTCGATGCTCGCAAAAAAGTCAAGATTGAAAGTTATGCCCAACATCGAATCCGCGGAGCGATTCTGGATAGTTTGCGAAGCATGGATGGCGCCTCTCGCGACCTGCGTAAGAAAAACAAAAAAGCTGAACAGGTCCATCGCCAGTTGGAAGCCAAACTGGGTCACCCGGCCTCCGACCAGGAAATGGCGAGTGCCCAGCATATCAGCCTGAAGTCATGGTACCGGACTGTCCGCGAAATTCAGCCGCTGGGTGTAGAGTGGCTGCGGCCCATGGGAACGGTGGGCGTCAAGCGGCTCACCGAGGAAACCATGGTTTCAGAGGGGCAGGAAGATCAATTTGATCTTTGCTATCGCCGGGAAAAAAGGGCAATTCTCGGCCGCGCCCTGGCCACTCTTACGGAACGTGAGCAATTGATCCTGTCGCTTTACTACGACCGTGATAACACCATGAAACAAATCGGCGCGAAGCTGAGGATTGACGAATCGCGGGTCTCTCAACTCCATTCCGTGGCTCTCGACCGCTTGCGGGCCGTTGCTGAACCCATGTTGCGAGCGACTCAGCCGGCGATTATGGCCACGCGCCTGCCGCAAGAGTTGGCCGCAGCATAAGAAGGAATTGAGTGATTGGGTGATTGAGTGATTTAAGATAAAGCGCAAACTGGAAATTAGAAACAGGGCGCGGACAGTGATCTGCCGCACTCTGCCTCTTATTTCTACGTTTTTCTCCCCATCACGCAATTGCTAAATCACTAAATCGCCGATCACTCAATAGTCCAATCCCTAATCCGGTTGCATCCTCCAGGGCGCAGTGCTACGCTTTGCTCGCCTTACCTGTGGATGAAGCCATGAACCGAACCGAAAACCAAACTTTCGAAAATCAACACATCGTTCTTGATGATGGTGTTTTCATCAACTGCGTTTTTAAGAATTGCAGTCTGGAATATTCCGGCGGCGATGTTTACGTCCAGAACTGCCAGGGCGACGGATGCCAGTTGGTATGGAGGGGCGCCGCCCAGCGGACAATTTTTCTGCTTCAGGGCCTTGGCCTGATGGCTCCTCCACCGCAGCCGGGCGCCGCCACAGCGCCCAGCCGGGTGCAGTGAACCAAGCTGCCGGTATTTCAGGCAATGAAACTTACCTTTATTAGTAATATAAACAAGAGAAATTAATTAACTAATCGAATATTACCGCTGGTTCCCGGCCTGCTGAGAAAACTGCCCTCCCGGCCCACTGGCATTCTGAAATACTAACGCCCCCTCTCACCAATTAATTTTCAGCGCCAACTGGAACGTTCGCGGATCGAGCGCCGCCGTCGGCTGGCCGGCGAAGCAGGTTGAACCGGCGCCTGGATCGCAGAGCGGGTTCACGTCACCCACGTTAAACCGGTTGAAGAGGTTGAACCCATCGGCAATGACCTCAAGGTTCACGCGCTCGGTGACGGGGATTGTGCGCGAAACGCGCAAATCGATTTGGGCGAAGCCGGGCCGGGTGAAAGCGTTTCGTCCCAGATTGCCCGTGCAACCGAGCGGCGGAGAAATCGAACTCGGCCCCAGGGAGAGATTCTGATCGCAAACAGTGGGAAGGGTAAAATTCTTGCCGGGCAGGAAGGGAGACTGAGCGCCGCCTGATGGGGCCACCGACGGTCGGTCCGTGTTGGAGCCGAAATCGAGGTTGTAGTCCGTGCCTGTGAGCACGGTATAGGGGCGTCCGGAAGCAAACTCGATGATAGGGGCCACGGTGAAGTCGGCCAGAAACTTGCGGCCCCACCCGTCGTCGCTGCGTTTGTAGGGGCTCGTGAAAACCGCGCTGGTCACCCAGCGGTGCCGCTGATCGAAGGCGGAATTGCTGCGTTCCCGGCCCGGGAACCGGTTGTCCTGGGGCGCGAGGAGAGTTTGCAGGTCGGTGGAATCGTCAATGGCGTGGGACCATGTCCAACCCGACAATAATTCGAAGTGGTCCGAGAAACGTTTGGACACCGTAAAAGTGAAACCATTGTAGGACGAGCTGCCGGAAGATTCCTGCTGCAACACGTCGCTCCACGGGACTTGAACTCCAGGGAAGCCGACGGGGAAGCCGGCTGCGCCGGCCAGCGCCACCTCGGTGGCGTAACCGCCGGGCACCAAACCGGCGAACGACGGGTTGGGACCGGAAGGCCGGAAGAAATTAAAGAGCGCGGCCGTGCCGATGAATTGTCCGTTCAGCCCCGCCAGCGGGCCCGGGCATCCGAACAAGGCTCCGAGGGCGCCGGGCGCAACCGCCGCCACACCGCACGAACCCGCAGTGGGCGCGACGTTGGCGAGGGGCGCCTGCACGCTCAAGGGTGAAGAGGGCGAAAGCCCGGCCACCAGCGCGTTGCGGTAGTTGGAAGTAAGCATGGCCGGATTGGCGGTATTGATGTTGCGCGGGCGGTTTTCATGCAGGCCATGCGTATAGGAATACGAGGCGCTGATCTTGTAATCCCTGGCGAAACTATGCTCGATGGTCAGGTTGCCCTGTTCGGCGTAGGCGTACACAAAATTGCGGGCCACAGGAAGAGTGAAAGGGAGGATGGGAATGGGGAAGCCCGCGGCCATGAAATTCTGATTGGCAAAAAGCGAATTGGGGAATTTCGGATCGAATCGTTGCTGGCTAGGCGTGTAGCCCATGGACGGAATGGCGTTGAGCACGCCCTGGAATATGGATCCCGCGTTCAAGGCGCCAATCGGGTTGGTGACCACGGAGGCTCGCGTGGGGACGCCGCCGCCCGCGAGCAACTGCGATGACAGCGCGCCGTCCGCCGTGGTGGAGTCAAAACCGATGGCCAGCGGTGGATGGTCAAAGAAGATTCCGTATCCGGCGCGAATCACGGTTTTCCCGTCTCCTTTGGGATCCCACGCCAGGGCGATGCGCGGAGACCAGTTGTTCTTGTCCCGCGGAATTCCTTCCAGCACGCCAAACGCGGGCTCCGCCGCGGTGTTTAACGCGGTAGCCGGCTTGAACAGAGGAGAAAATTCCACGTCGTAACGCGCGCCGTAGTTCAGCGTGAAGCGGGGATTAATTTTCCAGCTATCCTGGATAAAAAGTCCCAGGGCGGTGTTGTCAAACGGCCGGTTGGAATTCCCAATCCCCTGGATGAAAACCCCGGGCAATCCCAGGCCGTAGGATTGGACGGCGGTCATGTCGGGAACTTGCACTCCCGCAAAAGTGCCGGGAAGCCCCAGGTCGCTCGCCGCCAGGCTGCCAAAGTTGTAAACGCTGCCAAAATTTAATTCAAAGATCTGCTGCTTCGTTGAGCGGACTTGAATCAGATTAGCGTCAACGCCGAATTTAATATTGTGGCGGCCCTTCGTCCATGTCACGTTATCCGTTCCCTGCCAGCGCCGTTCGATGCGGTCCACCGTGGAAAACGGCTCGCGGCCGAAGAACGCAAATCCGGTGATGTTCACTCCGGGCCCCGAACCACCGGGCAATTGTGAGAAGCCGTAATGCAAACCGCGACGGGCAAATTGGAAGCGCGCCTCGTTCACCAGCGAGCCGCCGAAATTCGTCACGTTCTGCGCCACGCCGGAAACATCACGATATTGCTGCACGGAGGTGCGCGATCCTGCGTTCTCACCAAAGTTCTGGTTTTGCGCGTTCACCTGAATGCCGGTCACCAGCGAGGGCGACGCACTGACCCGCAGGAAAGTGTGGTTCGCGTCGTTCCATGCGTGATCCAGGCGCACCGACCAAAGACTGGTGCCTTCGAATATCGGATAGTTGCCTATCAAAGACCGCAGCGGAACATAAGAGCCTGGTAGCGGCACAAGGTTCGCCGCCGAGCAGGGGGCCGCGGGGGGGCGGCAATCAATGGGCAGCGGAAAGCGCGCCCCCGGCGCGCTGGGCACGCCAAAGCCCGTGGCCACCGCGCCGTAATCGATGCCGTTCAGCGCCACATTTGACGCCGAGCCTGAAAGGAACGCGATTTGAGCGGCGAACTGCGCGCCGCCCGGCGCCGTGAGCACGGCGGGATTATTTACAAACGCGGCCTGCTGGGGAGTGAGCAGGAGCGGAAATGGGGCAAAGAGAGTGGTGGTGGGCACGAGGCCGAAATTATTGGCGCCGATGTTGGTGAAACCCGTTTCATGCCGGCGGGTGGTTTCAAAAGAAAGGAAATAAAAAGTCTTGTCGCGCTGGATGGGCCCGCCCAGCGTAGCTCCGGCCTGAACGCGCGTGTAGCTCTGTTTGATGGGCAGAACGTTGCCTGTGGCCGGGTCAACCTGCACGGAAAAAGGGTTGCGCGCCTGAAGGTATTTGCTGCGCAGGAATCCGAACACGTTGCCGTGCACGACATTTCCACCGCCCTTGGTGACAATGTTCACCACGCCGCCCGTGGCTCGGCCAAACTCCGGCATGTAGTTGCTGACGATCAGTTGGAATTCCTGCACGTCTTCCTGCGAAACGGTGGAGCGGATTCCATCCGTTGAGTTGTCGCCCGCG
>DASYXZ010000136.1:0-5512 GCA_035934315.1 Terriglobia bacterium
AGGTGGTTTGCGACATGCGCAGCACGCGCACGTGGGCCCAATCAATGCGCCACGTCACGCTGGAGTTAGTGGGGTCTGCGAACCAAAATTTGACAAAAGCGGGTTGAGTTTCAGGACAGGTGGTTGAACTGCACACGGCCATGCTGGTGTAGGCGAAATCCAGAAAGACTTCGAGCAGTCCGGGTGTGTTGACGTATCCTCCGAATACTGTGGATGATCCGGCCGGCCCTGGGCAGCCATCGGCCGTTCCGCAAGGTTGGTTGAAGTTGACTTGAATGGACCGCGGGCCGCTGGCGCCGCGAGTGTCAACCGTAAGAACAGTGCTTTTGGATCCGAACACAACTTTCAGGCAGCTCGTGCCGCAATCGGTTCCATTGGTGTAGGAGGTCGTGGCGAATCCAGTGGCGAGGGTCCACGGCGAGCCCATATCGTATGCTGACGCAGGGCCAGTCACGCGGCCGTCGCCAAAGACAGCGATTCCGGGGACGGGATTATTCAAGCCCGAGCAAAACGCGCCGCCGTTATTGTAAAAAGCCGTGGTGTTCTGCTCATCGACAATGGGATTGAAAATATTGAAAGTGAGCGGGGAGCTGCTGGAGGTGCTACCCTTTCCGCCATAGGCCAGGTAAAGGGAACCCGGCAAGAGCATGCCCAAAATTATTGTCCACACCAACAGTCTGCGCTTCATCGTTTAACCCTCCACTGGGTCTGGATTTTCCCGTCCTGGCTTTTGACAAGCTACCGCAGCCTGCCATGATTGTCAATACTTTACTGGTTTGGCCGCTTCTGGTGCGTGAGAGATTGTTCCACGAAGCCATTCAAACTGGCGAGCGGATTTGACCATTGGGCCGTCCTCAACTGAACAGAAAGTTTAATAGCGTCACGGTTAAAAGGTGGGCGCAGTGAGCTGCCAACCTGGATTTGGAAGGATGCGGGTTATGGTCTAATGGCTTTGTGTGCTTTGAGGTGTTTTAAATGGAAAGGCGTAGTCTAATTCCTAACCAGACCATAAAACCAGCGAATTATGTATCCGAAAAAAGAGCATAGTCATCAAACCATATGTAAGCGACCCAGGGACTGGTGAAAGGAAGTTGAAATAAGAAAGATTAAAGACTATGTAAAAGGAGAACCATTAATGACAAAACGAATTTTACAAAATTTTCTGCTACTCCTTGCGGCTCTTGCATTACTGACTTCGCCCGCGCTGGCCCAGGGCAATAGTAATGGCCACGGGAATGGAAATGGCCATGGAAATGGTCATAGGCATGGGAATAGGAAAGGGCATGGAAATAAACACAAAGGCAACCGGGTAGAACGGGAAAGGGAAGTAACGGTCTTTGGCACTCGAGATCGCGACCTTATTTCCGGTTACTTTCGCGACAATTATGCCAACCTGCCGCCCGGTTTGGCGAAACGCGGCGGTAATTTACCTCCGGGACTTGAGCGACAACTCCGGCGCAATGGCACGCTCCCGCCTGGATTGCAAAAGCGCATGCAACCCTTCCCACCGGAGTTGGAGAGCCAGCTTCCTCCGCTTCCGCCTTATTACTCTCGCGGTGTAATCGGCGCTTCGGTGGTCATCTATAACAACCGCACCCGATTGATTGTCGATGTCATCCACAACATATTTTAATCGGTAGTTAATTCGTTTGGCTTTGGTGCGCTTCGGCCTTTTCAAGAGGCCGGGCGCACCATTCGATCCTGCCTCCTCCCGGCGTCAAACTTGGGGAAAGTCCGTAGAATAGGGCGGGGGGTCGATCTACGAAACAGGCTCTCGATTCCACTCGCGTCGAATCAGGCCTTAGCGGCGGTCGGCCTCCCCGAAACTCCCTCTGCCTCCCAACAGAGGTTAATAATATCGCTGGGTAAAGATACAAGCGGCGGGTTTATCCCGCCAACTTGACCGTCTGCGGTCGGGCACAGCATTTGAAGTAAAATGCCGGATCAACCAACACAAAAAGTTTCCTTATTGCCGGCGCTGCATGGACTACCCGAAGAGGGGCAAACTCGGATTATTTCTGGTTGCCGGAATTCTGGCCGCGTCAACCTCTCTCTTTTTTTTCGGGTGGTTGGCAGAAGAGATGCTTGAGGCGGACACCGCGCATTTCGACGCCGTCGTGCGAACGGCCATCCACGGGTTTGCCTCGCCCCCACTCACCTCCGCGATGGAAGTATTTTCAATCCTGGGTTCAGTGGCCCCTATAGTGGCGCTGACTGTGCTGACGATTGCTTTATTTATTTACTTCCATCGCCCTCGTGCGGCGGCGCTGTTGGCCATCGCCATGACGGGCGCGGCGGTGCTCGATGAGGTATTGAAGTTTGCTTTTCATCGTCCCCGTCCTGTCGCCTTTTTCGGAACATCCCCGGGTTCCTACAGTTTTCCCAGCGGCCATGCTCTGGGGTCAATGTGCTTTTACGGCGCATTGGCCTTGATTCTTTCCTCACGCATTGCCTCGAGAGCGGCGCGGGTGTTTCTCTACTTGGGTGCCATCCTGCTGGTGAGCGCCATCGGGATCTCGCGCATCTATCTGGGAGTGCATTATCCGAGCGATGTCATCGCCGGATACCTGGCGGCCATCGTTTGGGTGGGAGCGGTTGGAATTGCGCAGGAATTGATTCGACGCCGGGGCGCCAATGGACCGGAACGGATGGGCGGCGCATCTAAATCGTTGTGAGTCCTAAAATGGAGTCTCGACGCGTTGCCGTCATCCTCAACTCTGCTGCCGGCGCAGAGAAGGAAGGCGCTCTGCCCGGGCGTCTCATTGAAATTTTCACCCAACATAATATCAAATGCGATATTCATTTGATCGGGCCCAGGGATGCAATCAGTAAGATTGCCCAAGCGGCGGCGCGAGACGGCAACTTTGCCGTGGTGGCCGGTGGAGGCGATGGGACGGTGAGTGCGGTGGCATCCGTCTTGCTGAACACCGAGTGTGCCCTGGGCGTTTTGCCCGTTGGAACCTTGAACCATTTTGCCAAAGACCTTGGTATTCCGAGGGACGCGGAAAAAGCTGCCGAAATTGTTGCCACGGGCGTGATTCGTCAGGTTGATGTGGGCGAGGTCAACGGCAAGATCTTTATCAACAACTCGAGCCTGGGTTTGTATCCGAGTATGGTTCGGGGTCGCGACCACGAACAAAGGCTCGGGCGAAGCAAGTGGGTGGCCTTTTTGTGGGCGGTCATTGGCGTCATGCGCCGCTACCCGCTTCTTGGAGTCCGGCTGACTTCCGACGACGGACGGCAAATCACACGCCGCACGCCGGTGGTTTTCATCGGCAACAATAAATATCAATTGAACGGGTTTGAAATCGGCACGCGCCTGTCACTCGATCAGGGAAAGCTCGCCGTTTACGTGGCTCATCATAACGGCCGGTTGGGTCTGATTAGAATTGGATTTGAATCTGTCCTCGGCAGGCTCCACCGCGGCCCTGACTTTGATTTCTTGTCGGCGCAAGAACTTCAGATTGAAACCGCACGCAGGAAGATTCAGGTTGCTGCTGACGGGGAAGTCTTAACTTTCATTCCTCCGTTGATTTATCGAATTCATCCCCTCGCGCTGCGCGTGATTGTTCCTGTGGCGAAGTGAAATAGCTTATGCGTACCATCGTTCATCTCTCGGATTTGCATTTCGGCCGCGTTGATCACGCAACCACTCAGCCTCTGGTTCGGCAGATTAAAGCCATCCAGCCCCATTTGGTGGTGGTTTCGGGTGATCTCACGCAGCGCGCCAGAAAAGAGCAATTTCAGGAGGCGGGCCGATTCCTGGAGTCTCTGCCCAAGCCGCAGATCGTAATTCCCGGTAATCATGATGTGCCCGCCTACAATTTATTCAAACGTTTTCTGACGCCTTTGAAAAGGTACAGGCAATACGTCACGGATGAACTCCTACCCCATTACATTGACGATGAGCTGGCAGTCTTTGGACTGAACAGCACGCGTTCGTTCACCACCCAATATGGGAGACTCCGGGAAAAAGACATCGCGCGCGTGTGCGAAAAACTTGGGCAACTTCCAGAAGGGGTTACGAAAATTGTGGCTTGCCATCATCCCTTTGACCTTCCCTTGAAGCATACCCAGCGCGACTTGATTCGCAGCGCTGAAAGCGCAATGCGCGCTTTTGCCGATTGTTGCGTGGACATTATTCTTTCCGGGCACCTTCACCGGAGCCACACCAGCCACGCCGCGCAACGGTATCGAATCCAGGGACATAAGGCGCTGATCGTGCAGGCAGGCACCGCGATCTCCAACCGCCGCCGTAGCGAAACAAATTCGTTTAATGTGTTGCGCATCGGGGATGCGAATTTGATTGTCGAGCGGT
The DNA here is from genome assembly GCA_035934315.1 of Terriglobia bacterium. Lineage (GTDB taxonomy): Bacteria > Acidobacteriota > Terriglobia > UBA7540 > UBA7540 > DASYXZ01. Next base: position 4,319 of record DASYXZ010000136.1, read on the forward strand.
TAACCTGGAATGTAAAAGATTCGAGCTACACATTGTCCAAGGCCGAGGAGTTCACGCGCACTACGGAGGGCTGGTCGCCCGCGAAAGCTAAAAGCGACGTTCTCCCTTAGCCTTTTAACCTGGCAATGATCAAACAAGGATTCCTTCGCTTCCCACCTTGTCCATCCGAATACATGCCAAAATGATGCGGCTCGTATCCCGCAGTTTGCTGAAATCCGATGACTTCAGTTACTTCATCCAAGCCGTGGCGAAGTAATGTGAATTCATTTTAAGGAGAAACGATATGGTGAAAGTTACATCCGATGAACAAGAGAGAACACCCGTTACCCGCGTGCGCCTGGCTGAACTTTTGAATGAAGATCTTTCGCGCGAATATCAAGCGACCATCGGCTACGTGGTTTATTCGCAAGTGCTGAAGGGCGCCGAATATATGAACATTGCGGACCAACTCGCCATCCATGCCAAGCAGGAACTGGATCACGCCCTGATTATCGCGCGCCAGATCGACTACCTCGGCGCCATGCCAAGCGTCACGCCGCTGCTTGTCCAGACCTCGGAGAAAGCCAAGGACATGCTCCGCTTCGATTTGATCCACGAGGGTGAAACCATCGGCAATTATCGCGAACGCGTCCGGCAATGTGAAGAACTTGGCGAATTCGCCATGGCCGAACAAATTAGGGAGATTCTGATCAACGAACAGGATCACCAAACCGATTTAGCCACGGCGCTCGGCGAGAATGTACCCGTCATGGGGAATACCATGGTTCGCAAGGGGGGCAAATAACAGACGGCAAGGTTGATGGAAGTCTGTGAGCGCGCAAGATTCCCGCGTTACCCGTTGCGTACAAGGGCGCTCAGGTGTATGTTATCGATCTGTGGAGATTTTAGAACGGAAATCCTGGCTTGAATCACCGGCAGTTTCAGTTCGAGTGGGACGAGAATAAGGCCGCCGCAAACGTGCGCAAGCACGGCGTGTCCTTTGAGCTTGCATCAACGGTCTTCGCGGATCCTCGACTCCTCACGGTTGCAGATTTGGAGCACAACGAAGTCGAAGATCGCTGGTTCTCAATTGGCTGGGCGAGCAACGGCGCGATGCTTTCCGTCGTTTATCTCTGGTCGGAGTCTGATCGAGCAACGACGAAGATCCGCCTGATTTCGGCCCGCCAAGCCACGCCGAAGGAGATTCACCATTAC
>DASYXZ010000187.1:0-8882 GCA_035934315.1 Terriglobia bacterium
CACCATGGCGCGGAAATTGTTCCATCCTGCCCGGATCACCTGGGCAACGTGGATCACGAAGAAAAGCACAAAGCCCGCGGCAAGCAAGAAGTGCTCCCACCGCGCCATCATGTAACCTCCGAGCAGGGCGGTGAGCCACGAAAACTGTGTAGGTTTATAAATGGCGAGTCCGGTAACCAGGGAACCGAATCCCATCAGGATCACGATGGTGTAGGCAATCTGTTGCGCGCCATTGAATTTGCGCTGGGGAAGTTTACCTTTCCACAATCCGAAATCGTGCAGGCCAACCAGGATGGCCTCGCCGAAAGATTGCCGGTTCGGAACCAGGTACCGCCATTCTCCCGAAATCAAAGTGTAAGTTACGTAAACCACTCCGTTGATGGCGAAGAACCACATGAAGAAGAAATGCCACGCCATGCCTTTGGCCAGATTATAACGTAAACCAAACGCGCGGTAAAATCCTTCCGGAAAAAATTTAAAAAGGGTGAATGAACCGAGGCCAACGCGATAAATATCATTGGCCCAGTAGATCCAAAGCCCGCTCCAAAGCATGAGCGCGAGCAAAGGGAAATTTACCCAGTGACACCAGCGGATGGCCAGGGGGTGTTTGGATTTCATCTCCAGGCGCTTCACTCGAATTCTCCATTTTCGAAACCCCGGTTTTAAAAATACTCAGGGCGTTTCATCCTGATCATCATACCAATTGCCGAGTCAGATATTCCTGGTGCCAGTGAAATTTTTATTTTGGCTGCGTTTTCAGGTCAAGTCATTCCGATCCCGCAGACGCGGGAGGAGAATCTCACGCTGAAATGATAATTGGGCGCTTTATTCAATAAGCTGTTACGGAGCAGCGGGCGCGACTGGCGGGATCAGCAAATGTCCGGGACGAGTTTCAAACTCGCGCCAGTACTGCCCGTGTTCTGCATCGTCAGGGTAATGCTCGGGGGGCGCATAAGGATATTTTGACATGTCGCGGAAGGGCATGGGCCCGACGACTCTGGAGAATGCCGAGTTGGGCTCGCCGTCTTTGGCGTAGCCGGCAGTATAGAGGAAGAAATCGCGCTTCCAACCGGGCTTGAGCGGTGGGAGATCGCGACCGTCGAATTTCACCGTGATTTCGTCGCCCGTGGACATCACCACCTGCCGGTCGTCGGATGCGTCCAGCAGTTTCTCTACAGTGCCATAGCGCGTGTAGTTGCCGCGCATCGGATTCCAGGGCGCCTCGGTTAAAAGTTTTGTGTATTCAAAGTAATCGGGCTTGACGTGGTTGGGGTCGCTTACTGGTTGTGAGAAACCGCGATAATGAAGGTCGGCGGAAACCAGCGGCAGTTCGACGGAAGCGCTCGAACCAATCTTGATGGGCGCGTCGCCGGTCGATGAAAAAATCTGGTCCCAGTAAACACATAGGTTGGTAACGATGCGCACGTGATGATCGCTTGTGAGAAACTTTCCGGTCAGATCAACGCGCATAGTGCGATTGGTGCCGCTGGGCAAACCCATGTCCGGGACCGCCGTAACCCATTGGCCCTGCGGATTGCGGACCTGAAGATAGGGCATCACCATCTGAAGCTTGGAGTTCGTCATCAGGGCGCGCGAGGCGTTGGAGTCCGTCCAAAAGACCCAGCCTTTCAGCCACAAGGCGACGGGCGCGGCCGGCGGCAACGGGCCGAGATCGAGCGTGAGAGCGTGAGTGTCCGCCAAGCCGAGAATTCGATTGCGGCGGAAACCGGTGGGGTATCGGCCATCCACTTTAAGAATTTCCGGAAGTACGTTGCGGCCTCCATCATCAACCGCTGAGACCGGGAAATGTTTTTCCCCCACCGCGTACACGGAGGGAGGCGAGGGCGTCCCGGAATAAATTTCGTCCGAGTAAACGTCTTCCGACGCCCGGTGGTCAATGGCGACCAGGCGAAGCTGGTCCACAAAATCCACTTCCCGCATTTCATCCGTCACTTGGAAAGTGTAAACCCCGTCTTGCGGGTGCAGGTCGCTCGGAAGCCGCACGAATTCCCGGGGATTGGGGACCGACCACGTCCCGTCCGGGGAAAGTTCGCCCAAGGGCGACATGCCCAGGATATCCGTGAAAAATACAAAACGCTTTCCATTCCAAACGTAAAGGAACGGGCATGAACTCGACAGGCGCTCCGACTCGCGAAATTCGATGGGTTTGTTGGTGGGTACGTTAATCGAATTCTGAATCACCTGGTTGGGCCACGTCACGCGCACCACGTCCAACTTGGAAATATTGCCGGTAAAAATCCTGAGGGGGCCGCCCGTGGCAATTACCTTATTGTAAAAATTCCCTTCTTTCAATTCCACAATAGTTCCCACGCCCTGCATATTGCTTTTCGAGCCCGTCAGTTTCACTTCCAGCCAGTGCGCGGGCGGGCCTTCTTTTTCATAAGCCGCAACTTTTCCTCCGCGGCGGGTAATGGTGAGAAGATCAAACTTTGCCGGATTGCTCAGCCACGCGGGAGTGAACCATGCCAGGGCGTCAGCATCATTCGCACGTCCTGAAGCGTCTGCCGCGTTTGATTTGGCGGGCGACACGTTAAGAGGCTCTTCTTCAAAGCGCGTCCCGTGGTTGGCGATGAGGCGCCACTTGCCCTCGGAGTCAACTGCCAGGAGATCGGCAAAGCCGTCGCCGTTCACATCCGCCACAGTCCCCCGGAAATCAAAAGGCTGGCCGCCGAGCTTGAGAAGCGGAAGGTGCGGTTCGCTCTCAAACCGCGCGTTGCCGCGATTCAGGAGAACGGAATACGCCTCGCGACCCCAAAGCACAAGATCGAAATTGCCATCATGGTTGAAGTCGGCCACCTGCGCGTCGAGAGCAACGGTTTTGGTTATTGCCGGACCTGCTTCCGCAGTGCGATCTACAAACTTGTCCTCACCCTGATTCATGAAAAGCATCGGCGGTCCGTCATCGCGGAAGAAGAGCAGATCGGTGTACCCATCGTTGTTGAAGTCGGCGAAGACCGCCCCGCGCATGTGTCCTTTGGCCGAGCCGAGGCCGGACGCTTCGGTGATGTCGCTGAATGTGCCATCACCGTTGTTGCGATAAAAATGGCTCAGCATTCCGTGGACATCTTTTGGGTCAGAATTGGGGGCAGCGCTGTTTCCTTGACCGCTCAGGTCCCCCCAAGCTGTTGCGACGAGGTCGAGGAAACCGTCATCGTCGGCGTCAAAAAGCACGGCGCGTGTGTTCAGTTCGCCCGGCTTGCCTTTCAATCGCGCCTTCTCTGTCACGTCCGTAAAAGTTCCCTTGCCGTTATTGTGATAGACCGTCACCCCGCCCAGGCCAGCGACAAAAAGACTGGGATGGCCGCTGTTATCGTAGTCCGCGAAGGTGGCGGATAGGCTGCCGCCAGGACCAGCCACGCCTGCTTTCGCAGTCACGTCGCTGAAAGTTCCATCGCCGTTGTTATGAAAAAGATGGTTGGAGCTTGCGGGCAAGGTGATGTAAAGATCCGGTCGGCCGTCGCCGTCATAATCGCCCACTGCAATCGAAGGAGGGAAATTCGAAATCACGGTTTGCCTGGCAGAGTCCGTTAAATTGGCAAAGGCAGCGCCGGCAGGCCGCGGACCAGTCGAAAAATTAATCCCCAACTTCGAAGTAATGTCTGCAAACGAAACGGGCTCCGTGGAAGATTTCTGGCCGGTGCTTGAAGCAACCATTGTGGGCACGAGGATGGCGCCATACTTGCCGCCTTCGAGCGCTGCCGTTTGAACCGAGACGCTGGGAACTTTGTCTTTTATTTTGGCGTGCAGGGCGAGATATTTTTGCGCGTCCGCAGCCCGCTTGAGGCGAAAGAGCGCGGTGGAGGTTCTGAACAGCGCGGCCACATAAAAATTCTGGGCGCGTCCGAAACCCATCTCGAGCACATGCTTGTAAGCGTCCATGGCGTCCTGCATTTTACTCTGGTCAAAATAAACCACGCCGAGGTTCAACCAGGCGGCAGGATCGCGCGGGTCGGCTTGAATCACGCGCTTCAAAGTGGCCTCGGCATCGGGATAACGCGATTCGCGCTTGTAAAGAATGCCCAGGTTGTAGTCGATAGCCGTCAGCCTCGTGTCCATCTGTTTGGCCGTAGTCATCTCACCCAGCGCTTCGTCCAACTTGTCCGCTTGCATCAGGCCCAACGCGAGGTCCATGTGGTCCGTTGCGAGCGCGTGGCCCGCCGCAATCACTTTTTGAAATTCGCCCACCGACTCCGGATACTTGCCCTGTTCGTAATACGCCTTGCCAATATTGCGATGGGTTTGGATTGCCCCCAACCGCAGTGGCGCGTTTTTTGCGTTGGTTTTTGCGGTTGGAATTTTCTTCTCAATCCTGGGCTTGGCCGGAACTTGGGCCGCATGGGTGGCGCGTCGCGATAAAGTCAAGAACAGTATCAGGATCGAAAGGACAATCGGGCCGGCAGCGAGCACTATTCTGCGGTTTTTGGAAAAGGTCATCATCAGTGTTTCGCGACACATCTTACGCCGCTTTTTCAAACCCGGGAAATCAACGGAACCATTATATATCGCACGCCTGATTTGAGATAGAAAAGTCGGTAGTGGTGCGGTTCGGTATTTTGTGGCGGCCTCTACGAGTCCATCGAAGAGGTTTTCATCATTCTGTCAGGGGATCTTATCCAGCGTAACATCCAGCGTGATCTTTCCGCCCGCGGTCAGCGTCATGACTCGTTGCCAGGCTTTATATCCCGTTTTCTCGATGGTGACGGAATGGTCGCCGGGGGCGATGCGCACCGTGGAGGGAGTGGTGCCGAGAAATTTGCCGTCCACCGTGATGTCGGCATAGTCAGGAGTGGATGTGACGACCACGCTTGAAATGTCGCTGGTCGTGGAAGGCGTCGCCGTTTGGGTCGCCGCCTGCAATGCCGCCGGCGATGAATTGTTACTCAAGGCAATCTCGTGATCGCCGTTGACGTAGGCCACAAAATGCGTGCCCTGGGGAATTTCCAAGTCCTTACCTTTCTCCAGGAGGTGCAAGGGGGAAGGCATCGCCGATCTCTTATCCTTCCTTTTGCGCGCTGATTGCGCCCGCACGCTGATGTCTGTTCCGTCCGGCGCTCTGACGAAATCAACCGAGAATTCGAGCTTGCCCGCCCTCCCCATCCTTTGCCGGTGTTGAACTGCCGTCACATGCCCGCTCGCCATCGAGCCCCTGGGGATCACGACGATCCCGCTCACTTTCACATCTTCAGTCACCTCAAGATGGACGGGGTCGTCGATTTCGCTGCCGGCCGAACTCAGCCGGTCGGTTATCGTGAGACGAATGGGAGTGGAGTCAGGAATCTTGATGGTGGCTGGCATGACAGCGACAGCAACCGATACTTGTAGCAGAAGCCCGAGCTTGATTAATCCTGACGGCGCAAATCGAAGACGCACACTCCGCATGACCCGGCTTCCCATCGTTCCACAGTTAAGGGAACAGTATTGATTGACTGTAAAACTATTCGGAAAGGGAGTCAAATCAAATAGCGGCGGGAACGGGAAAGCCCGGGGGCGGCCATTCGGAGAAGCGAGACTTACTGCGGCGAACGGCTTGAGCAAATTCTGAGTTTGTAACAAACTTCAGAATATGAAAATAGGAGAACGCGGACAAGTTACGATTCCAAGGGAGATCAGGGACCGCTTCGGGCTGAAGCCGGAGACCGACGTCCAGTTCCGAGTGGTTAAGGACTTACTGATCCTGCAGAAAGCGCCCGCGAAATTGAAACTGGATAAGTGGAAAGGCCGCTGCAGAAAGGCCTTTGCCAGGCTGGGCTATAAATCCGCGGACGAATTCATCGAAGATGCTCGAGGCCGATGATCACCGCTGTTGATACAAATGTCCTGCTGGATGTCCTGCTGCCTGACGCCAGGTGGGTTTCTCAATCCAGCCGGGCTTTGGAGGACGCCGCCACCGCAGGATCGCTGGTGATTTGTGATCCGGTCTATGCCGGGTTGTGCGTTCATTTCGAGAAACAAAGCGAGTGTGACGAATTCCTGGACGATAACGATATTCGCATCGAGGCGCTCAGCAGCACGGCAAGTTTCCTGGCCTGCCGCGCTTGGAGAACTTATCGCGAGCAGGGTGGGAAACGGACCCGGATTCTGGCCGACTTCCTGATTGGCGCCCACGCACAGCTTCAGGCCTCGCGGCTGCTCTCCCGCGACCGGGGCTTCTATCGATCCCTGTTTCCAAAGCTCCTGTTGGTTGACCCGGTGGGGCTATAACTGCGAGGTGAACAATCGAGGCAATAGCCCCGGCAAGTTCGTTTTGCCGCGGGTTCTTCGTTGGAGAAAGCAAAAGCTACAGCACAAGAGTTGTGCCGTCGCTACTGCCTGAAACCTCCGGGTCATTCTCTCAGCAGAGCTTCGGCTTTCAGGACACTGATCAGCTCATCATCCCCGCCTGCGGCCCGGATCTCCTTGTAGTCGTCCTCCGTCGGCGCAAACTTAATGCCCCGCTGCTTAACCAACTCCACAACCCGTGCACTCGGAACCTCACCTTTCAGCAAGTCAACAATGTCCGCCTTGCCGAGTGCTTTGGATTCACTTTGGACAGATGGCTGGGCCGTTGAGTTCAGGCCACCGGAAGCAGAAGTGGTTTCAGCTCCAAGCGTAATTTCCCTATCTCCGTCGACGTAAGCGTTAATCTTGGTACCTTTGGGTACGTTTGTGTCATGTCCGCGTCGTATAAGGAAAAGGGGTGACAATAAAACTGTACCAACTATTACTGTTCCAGTTTCGTCTTTGCCTTTTCTGGTCGAACTGGCGCGCAGTCGGACATTGGTGCCGTCGGGAGCTTTCACGTAGTCGACTGTGAAATTTAGTTTTCCTGCCCGCCCCAACCGTTTTCTGCCCTCGGACTCGACAACATGTCCGGTGGCTGTCGAGCCTTTGGGGATGGCCACCACATCGCCAACTTTTACATCATCCGTTACTTCAAAATGGACAGGGTCGTCGACATCATTGGTCCTGGAGCTTAAGCTGTCCATTAATGACAGTGGAACGGGCGTTGAGTCAGGAATCTTAATTAGCCTTGGAGAAGGCTGTTGCCCACAGAGTACGGAAGGGAGAATCAAAGCGGCACAAAAATACAGAGCGCGGGACAATTCCTGGCATCGGGTCATCATATGGAGGGCTCCTTCTGATCGGGATTCTTGGGCGTGAGCACGGATTTTATTCTTCTCTTTAGAAGGAAGTCAACTATTTACACTTGGTTGTATTGTTCCGCCGTTGACACTGTCCGGTTGAGCCACTCTGAGACTAATTTGAAATAAAACTTGGACCTCCCTGGCTCCCCTCGTTCGGAATGCGATCTAACATTATTTGTTCCCCATGAGTCTCAAACTCCTTTTCGCTTGTCACTCACTCTCACAAGTCCCAAAATAGCAAACGCATGAAGTCGCTCCGGCTTTACTGGAATTTCGCCCGGCCGTTTACGCTGGTCCCGCCCATGGTGGGCATTTTTTCGGGTTCACTGATTGGATACGGGGCGTCGCGAGCGCCTTTCCGAATCCTGCACGTGGCGCTGGCAGTAGCGGCGGCGGCATTGTTGAACGCCGCTTCAAACGGCCTGAACCAGATTTGCGATCTTCAGAACGATCGCGTGAACAAGCCGCACCGGCCGCTGCCTTCCGGCAAGCTGACCATAAATGACGCGGTAATTTTTGTGTTAATCACTTACGTTGTGGCGCTGGCATTGGTGGCCTGCGTCAACACGCAAACGTTTGTTATTTACGCCGCCGCCGCGCTGGCCACCGTCGCCTACTCCGCTCCGCCCATTCGCCTGAAGCGGCATCCAGTGGGCTCAAACGTGATTATCGCGCTGGCTCGCGGCGAGTTATTGAAAGTGGCGGGTTGGGCCGCCGTCGCAACCGTGCTCACTTCAATCGAGCCGTGGTATATCGGCTTCATCTACTTTGTTTTTTTATTGGGCGCGACCACCACCAAGGACTTTGCTGACATTGAGGGCGACCGCGCCGCCGGTTGTATCACGCTGCCGGTGAAATACGGCGCCACGTGGAGCGCCCGCGCCATCAGCCCGGCGTTCATCATTCCCTGGCTCCTGCTGCCCCTCGGAATTTATCTCAGAATCTTGAGTGGGAATGAGATGGCCATCATCGCCTTAAGTGTGGTGATGCTGCTCTGGGGATGTTACGTTATTTATTTGATTAACACCGACCCGGGCCGGCTGGTGACCGAGGGTGAGAACCATCCCGCCTGGCATCATATGTACTGGATGATGATGGTGGGGCATCTTGGGCTCGCCGGGGCATATTTACTCAGGTGAACCATTGTGCGATTGAGAGATTTAGCGATTGGGTGATTGAGTGAATGAAAAAATGAAAGTCGAAATTCGCAATGTGCAGAGTGATTTTCGCGTTTCGAAGTTCCAGTTTCCAACTGATAACAGACCACGGACAACTGACTATTGAAGGCTATCATGATCTTGTTAACCGGCGCCACCGGCTATCTCGGCTCACAAATTGCGCGCGCGCTGATCGAGCGGAAGATGAATTTCCGCGTATACGTCCGCGAGCCGCGCCGGCTTGATTTCAATACAGGCGAAGCTCCCTGCGAAATATTCGTGGGCGACCTGAATGGACCCCATAGTCTCGAAGCGGCCATGGGCGGAGTAACTCAGGTGATCCACGCCGCCGGCCTGGTTAAGATGTGGGCGCGCGACCAGCGGGACTTTGAGCGCGTCAATGTGGACGGACTGCAGAATATTCTTCGCGCTGCGGCCACTGCCGGCGTGGAACGAGTGGTTTATACTTCTTCGTTTATCGCCATGGGGCCTTCGGCAAACCCGAGCGCTGCCGAAGGTCTTCGACACGCGGGCCACTACTCAAACAAGTACGAGGAAACAAAAGCGCATGCGCTCGATT
>DASYXZ010000209.1:0-2620 GCA_035934315.1 Terriglobia bacterium
TCGCTCCAATGATTGCCAATGGTGGGACAAAGAGCGATCGCCATCGCCACGGGGTCGGGCAGAGAAATACCTTGCTCGCCCGTCTGTTCCAAATAAGCTCGTTGTGCGTGGCTGTTGCATTCGATGGCAAAGCGGGCACGGTCCGTGTTCAAGCTCAGGACGAACTTAATGTCCCGCTGGTTCAAAGCTGCATCGCCCCGGCAGAGGTGCCAGCCAACCAGCTCCACCGGAAGGCCGCTGCGCATCACCATGCGAGCCGCCTCGGGATCGACCCAAATATTATATTCTGCCGCGGGCGTCACGTTGCCCTCGCAACACGGTGCGCCCCCCATCACCACGCTGCGGCCGACCTGAGCGGCGATTTCCGGTTTCCTGGCCAGCGCGAGCGCAATATTCGTAAGAGGTCCGAGTGTGACGATGACAAGTCCCGGATTTGCTCCAATGGTATCGATGATTGCTTCCACAGCGGGCTGCGAGTCGGGAGATTTGTGCGGCGGCGGATAACTATGATCGCCTAACCCGTCACGGCCATGAAACCACGTGGCGTTTTCATGTTTTCGGACGAGCGGCTGACCCGCACCCATGTAAACCGGAACGTCCGCTCCGCAAAGCTCAACTGTGTAGAGAGCGTTGCGCGTGGCCTGCTCCACATCCACATTTCCCGCCACCGTCGTGATGGCGGCAACGCGAACGTCTGGAGCGCGAAGCGCCATGATTAGGGCCACAGCGTCGTCGGAAGCAGTGTCTGTATCAATTAAAAAAATTCGGGGCACGTGGGTAGGATAACAAACCACGACAGAGAACGCGCCGGGAAATTTATCTTATGCACGCTTTCCTCGCATTGACCACGCCGCGAATTGCTCGCCGGGATGGGGAACGTTATCGGGCGCTCGCTTCCAGTTCATTTTTTAGTTTGACTGATCCGGGGAACCTCATAGCGAAGCTGAAGGTTATGGTGAGCAACGGCGAAGACGAGTAAGCCCTCGTTTTCAATGGAATAAATAAGCGAGAATGGGAACTTTCACAGAATTTTCTTCATGATGCCGGGCAATAACTCATGAGCGGATTCCGGAAACTCTGAAATGAGATCTTCCGCCCTCCGAACCTCAGCGTAGAAGCGCCGTCCCAGCCCCGGAAGACGGAGTTCGAGGTAGCCGATCTCTTTCAGCAGTTCGTCTTCAGCGGCCTCATGGTACTTGACTCGCATCAACGGAAGAGTCGCGCCGCCTTCTTCGCGATATCACGAGCATCCATTGCCACGGCGCGGCCTGAACGATATTCCTCCAAGCGCCTCTGCGCTTCCCTTGCCCAGAGACGTTCCGCCTCCTGCTCGTCCAAATCATCAAGGCTGGCTAAAAGCTTTTCTGCCAGGGCCGCACGATCATCAACAGGCAGGCTTAGTGCGCTTTTCAGAACTTCACTTGGGTTTGATATGTTGACCTCCCGCTTCATTGTACCTCAATTGCCACGCTTGGCAGAGCTGGCGCAGAATTAGGTGATTGGGAAATACCGATCCGGAAAATATCGAGAAATAAGCCCGTTGATTTGGATACTCACGCTTTTGTTTTTGCTGCGCTATGCTTATCTTGCTGTCGAATAGAAGAGCATCAATGATGCTTCGCGCTTTTTTCCAGGGCAGAAGTTGCGTCGCATTCAGGAGGCACACGTGGAAGATAAATTCATGCGGCAGGCTATTCAGCTTGCGGTGGAGAATGTCAACAAAGGTGGCGGACCTTTCGCGGCACTGGTGGTCAGGGACGGAGTCGTGGTGGCCGCCGGCGTAAATCAGGTGACCGCCACCAATGACCCCACTGCCCACGCGGAAATTGTAGCCATCCGGAATGCCTGCCGAAGGTTGAAAGACTTTCAGCTCACGGGCTGCGAAATCTATACCACCTGCGAGCCCTGCCCGATGTGCCTGGGGGCAATCTACTGGGCAAGACCGGCGCGCATTTATTACGGTAGCACCAAAGAGGACGCCGCGGGTGCTGGCTTTGATGATTCCTTCATCTACGCGCAATTGGCGTTGCCCAAGTCAAAGCGCGCCATCCAGTGCATTCCCTTGCTGCGCACAGAAGCGCTAAAAACTTTCGAGGCTTGGGAGAAACGCGCGGATAAGGTTACTTACTGAATGAGGTGCAGATATTATTAAATAAGAGTCGGGGCGAGAGGATTTGAACCTCCGACCTCTTGGTCCCGAACCAAGCGCGCTACCAGGCTACGCTACGCCCCGACATGAACAGTGGCAAGTGATTAGTGGCAAGTGATTAGCAAAGGCGGGTGTGTTGTCTTTCGCTTGCCACTAACCACTTGCCACTGACCACTTTTTTTCCAATTGGTCGGGACGGCCAGATTTGAACTGGCGACCCCTTGCACCCCAAGCAAGTGCGCTACCAGGCTGCGCTACGTCCCGAGAAGAGCAGGGTTCAGGCGCTGGAGGTTCGGAGCGAGCAAGCGAATGCGAGATTGCCTGCCTTACACTCTTCCCCAACTGCTTTTCCCTGAGTTTATGACGCTAACATTTAGTGAAAAGAATTGTCAAGGCGCTCGGCATCCTGGGATTGCCTTGGTACATCGTATCCCCCCTGTGGAGTTGAAGTGTATGAGTGAGAAGAGGAGG
>DASYXZ010000210.1:0-5842 GCA_035934315.1 Terriglobia bacterium
ATTATTGAAGCGCAGCAATTCGATCTGGCCACTCTGGCGGAGCTCTTCCAAATTACAGAAAAAATGGAGAAGGTGGTGGAGCGCGGTGGCGCCAAAAATTACGACAACCGCATTATGGCCACGCTTTTTTATGAACCCAGCACGCGCACCCGCTTTTCCTTTGAGACCGCCATGCATCGCCTGGGCGGCCGGGTGATCTCCACGGAAAACGCCAAAGAGTTTTCTTCCGTGTCCAAGGGCGAGACGCTGGAGGACACGATTCGAATCATGAACGGGTACGCGGACGTCATCGTTTTGCGCCACAGCGAAGTGGGCGCTTCACGCCGCGCTGCCGCGGTTTCGCGAGCCCCCATCATCAACGCGGGCGATGGCGCGGGCCAGCATCCCACCCAGGCCTTGCTGGATCTCTACACCATCCGCAAGGAAATTGGCTCCATCGACGGCCTGCGCATTGCCATGGTGGGCGACCTGGCGCAGGGACGCACCGCTCGCTCGCTCGCCTACCTGCTGAGCAAGTTTCGCGATATTAAAATGTATTTTGTCGCCCCGGAAGTATTACGAATGAAAGAGGACATCCTCAGCCACTTGCGCCACCACAACGTCTGGTTTACCGAGGAACCGGTTCTGGCGAAAGTCCTGCCCGAGGTGGACGTTGTTTATCAAACACGCATTCAGAAAGAGCGTTTCGGCGATCGCATTGCCGATTATGAAAACTGCCGCGGCATTTACATCATCAATGAGGAATGCCTTGCCGCGATGAAGCCCAAGTCCATCATCATGCATCCCCTGCCCCGCCTGGATGAAATCACCATGGCGGTGGACAGCGACCCGCGCGCCGCTTATTTTCGCCAGGCGCAGAACGGCCTCTTTGTCCGCATGGCGCTCCTCTCTCTGGTCCTGGAACAGAATGTGAATTGATTCAGGCGCGCGGCGCTTTCCGCACAACGTCCGCGCCCGCCGGCATGTTCCTAAAATCATTCGCCTCAAACCGAACATCCAAAATCCGTAATTAGATTCATGCCATAGCCTGCCATTGCCGATACATCTGTTGAACAGGGCTGTAAGATAGGGCGCGGCCAATCAGCCGGTTCGGGTTGAACCTTTTGCAACTGAACGCACAGACTAGTGAAAGGTGGTATGCTCCCTACACGAGCCGGCCACTGTTTTAGCAAATCAGAAAGTTAAGGAGCAACAGAATGACTATTGGCGTTAGGCTTCGGGAACTTCGCGAAAAGAAAGGGCTCTCTCAGGGAGACATCGAAAAGGCCACAGGTCTTTTGAGGTGTTATACCTCCCGGGTAGAGAATGGCCACACTGTACCCTCCCTCGCCACCTTGGAAAAGTTTGCGGGCGCTTTGGATGTGAAGTTGTATCAATTTTTTTATGGGGACGAGAACCCACCATCGGCATACCCCTTGTCTTCCTCCAAGGATCTGCCCGATGTGTCCGGACCCAAAGGGGCAGAAGCTCGATTCCAGTTAAAGCTGGCAAGATTACTGAAGAACATGGTGGAATCCGATCGCAAGGTCTTGCTGACCCTGGCTAAAAAACTGGCCGATCGTTAAGCCACGCCCGCGGCAGGATTCTCGCTGGCTCTCTTTCCCGCCAGAAGAAAGTCTTGACAGTTTCCAGCTCTGTCATGTGATGGACATTTTTGGATATTCGGTGGCGGCCAGTTCCTGGCCTGCAGCCGGGATGTAAAGGAGTGATATAATCAAATGGCAGCCTCGGAATCGGTCTTCCGGAGGCGCCAGCCGCGATTCAATAGAATAGCGCCAGGCTCTGCATCACCGGGACTTGCAGGATGAAAGCGGCATTTTCCAGCAACGCATCGCAGCGTCCGGAAACTTTCCATCGATTTCATATTCTCGAAAATGCCCCCCAAGAAGCATTCGACGATCTTACACAACTCGCCGCAGCATTTTGTTCCACACCTATCGCTCTGCTCAGCCTGAGCATTGAAAATCGACATTGGTTCAAGTCGAAGACAGGCTGGGACAACAGGGAAGCTCCCCGCGATACCGGTTTCTGGGCTCACGCCACGATTGCAGACGACATCTTTATCGTCCCGGATGCCCTGACGGACAAAAGGTTCATGGCGGACCCCCTGGTGATCGCCAGTCCCGGCATTAGGTTTTATGCCGGCTTGCCCTTGTGGACGCGCGCGGGGGTGAGCCTCGGAGCGCTCTGCGTGATGGATTATGTGCCCCACGAACTCTCTCAAGGACAGAAAGACGCTTTGAGAGCGCTGGCCCGTCAGGCTGGAGCGCAGCTTGAACTTCAACTGCAACTATCCGGTTTTCCCAACTCCTCGTCCGCTCCCGGAAAGGCCCAGGAAGACCTGGAGCGCTTGTTTATGCTGTCGCTGGACATGATGTGCGTGGCCGGCTTTGACGGCTATTTTAAACGCGTCAATCCGGCGTGGGAAAAAACGCTCGGGTACTCGGGCGAAGAACTGATGGCAAAACCTTATCTCGACTTTGTTCATCCGGATGACCGGGAACCGACAATCTCCCAAGCCCAGAAACTGACCACCGGCGCCGTGACTATTTCATTTGAAAATCGTTATCTTGCCAGGGATGGCTCCTACAAGTGGCTTCTGTGGAATTCAACCCCGTCGGCTGAACATCAGTTGATTTACGCCGCGGCGCGGGACATTACAGATCGCAAGCGGGCTGACCAGCGCCTGGCCACAGGCTATGCGGTGACGCGCGTACTGGCGGAATCTCTCACCCTGCAATCAGCTGCGCCTAAAATCCTGCAAGGGATTTGTGAAAGCCTGGAGTGGGCGATGGGCGTCATCTGGCGCATCGATGAAAAAGAGGGTGTGGCGCAATTCGTCGAACTCTGGCACGTTCCCCAACTTCAATTTCCTCAGTTCGAAAATGTGACGCGCGGTGAAAGGTTCTCAAGCTCGGTGGGACTTCCGGGACGAGTATGGTCGAGCGGCCAACCCGCCTGGATTCCCGACATCGTGAAGGATGCAAATTTTCCCCGCGCCTCAATCGCCGCCCGTGAAGGGCTCCACGGAGCTTTTGGGTTTCCGGTGCGTAGCGAAGGGAAAATAATCGGCGTGATGGAATTCTTTAGCCGCGAGATTCGCCAGCCTGACCGTGAAGTGCTTGAAATGTTTGACGCCATCGGCAGCCAAATCGGTCAATTCGTGGAGCGAATACGGGCAGAAGAAGGGCTGAAGCGCTATACGCGTGAACTGGAGATCGCCAAAAAGGTGGAAGAAGAAAACGCCGCCAGGCTCTCCCTTCTGGTTAAAGAACTGGAGAATGCCCGGCATCGGGCCGAGGACGCGACGCGCGCCAAGAGCGAGTTTCTGGCCAATATGAGCCACGAGATTCGCACCCCGATGAACGCAATTCTGGGCATGACCGACCTGGCGCTGGATACCAAGCTCGGTCCTGAGCAGCGCGAATATTTGAAAACAGTGAAAGGCGCGGCTGACTCTCTGGTGAATCTGGTCAACGATATCCTCGACTTTTCCAAGATCGAGGCGCGCAAGTTCGATCTCGACCGGGTGGATTTTGACCTTCGGGAAATTCTTGATGACACCCTGAAGTTACTGGCGCTGAGAGGCACAAAGAAAAAACTGGAACTCGCTTGCGACGTTCCGGCCGGTGTTCCGGTGTGGCTGACGGGTGATCCCGCCCGCTTGCGACAAATCATCGTAAACCTGGTGAGTAACGCGATCAAATTCACCGAGCACGGAGAAGTGGTTCTGCGTGTTGAGACGCAAACACAAAACGACAGGGATGTGTTCCTGCATTTCAACATTGCCGATACCGGCATTGGCATCGCGCCGGATAAGCAACAAATGATTTTTGAGGCATTCCGCCAGGCTGAGAGCTCAACCTCCCGCCAGTATGGAGGGACAGGCCTTGGCCTTACCATTTCTGTTGAACTCGTCAAAATGATGGGCGGGCAGATCTGGGTGGAAAGCGAAACCGGTAAAGGCAGCACTTTCCACTTTACGGGGCGATTTGGACTCGCCCATGAACCAGAGGGCCGGCCGCCCAAAACCAAGCCCCTCCACTTGCAGGACTTGCCCGTCCTGGTGGTGGACGACAACGCCACGAATCGGCGCATTCTGGAAACACGGCTGTCGCAATGGCAAATGAAACCCACGTTGGCGAATGATGCCCGCATGGCGCTCGACAAGCTCCGGCGAGCGAGGCTGGCTGGCGCGCCTTTTCCCCTGGCGCTCATTGATGCTCATATGCCCGCAATGGATGGGTTTGACCTCGCCCAACGCATCATGAGACATGGCAAGCGTGCCCGGCCGGCTCTCATCATGCTCACCTCCGCCGGCCAGCGTGGCGACCTGATCCGATGCCGCAAGCTGGGTATTCATGCCTACCTTACCAAACCGGTTAAGCACTCGGACCTGCTGGATACTATCGTCGATGTGATGAGCCACCCCGCCAGGGCCATAACCAAGACCCGCACATCCTCCGCGACGCGAGCACCCGGCCGCCCCATGCGGCGGCCAGGCAGGCGTCTGAAAATACTTTTGGCTGAAGACAATATCATCAACCAGAAACTGTCCACACGCATTCTAAGACGCCAGGGACACGCGGTGGTGGTGGTCGCAGATGGTCGAGAGGCCATCGCTGCACTCGGAAGAAAAGCCTTTGACCTGATTCTGATGGATGTCCAGTTGCCCGGGATGAGCGGGTTGGAGGCGACAGCGGCCATCCGGAAACGCGAGAAGGAGACCGGCGCCCATGTCCCCATTATTGCCACCACCGCTGATGCAATGCAGGGCGACCGCGAAAAATGCCTGGAGGCGGGAATGGACGCCTACATTTCAAAACCCATTCGGCCTACCGAAATCTTCAGAACTATTGCGACGGTGCTGCCGGATTTCGCGCCGTCTGCGACAGATTTGTTGCCTGCCTCCACCTTACCCGACGTTCTTGATGAACGCGCACTTTTGTCCCAGGTCGGCGGGGACATAAAACTGCTCCGCCAGTTGATAACAATTTTTCTGGCTGATTCGCCCAGGGCCCTGGCGCAAATTCAAAAAGCCATCCGGGGCGGGGACTTGGAGGCGATCAGGAAAACGGCTCATGCCTTCCGGGGCTCGGTCAGCATTTTTGCCGCTCCGGCAGCCGTGCGATCCGCCGTGGAACTTGAAACTCTGGTGAGAGAGGGTGACCTGGTCCGCATTAAAAAGGCTTTTGTCGGGCTGAAAAAAGAGACGGCAAGAATGCGGAGAAAGTTGACCGTCTTCCGGAGCGTCTATAGCGGTAATAAACGGAGACAGCATGGCTCATTCTCAATTTAAATATATTTAGGCGATTATCCCCTTGACAAAGACAGAATACAGCAGGACAATCCGGCTAGAGAACATCATCGCAAATCCAGACGGTCGCAGTCTATTTGATTTTATCGGCGGCGCGCTGGCCGTTCTCTGGAAGGGTTGGCCGAAGATTATGGATGTTTCAGGCTTTAGTGGCCCAGAAGATGGGAGATTTACGCTTCGGGGAGAATGCCCACACTGTCGGCACAAGGCCGCTTTTCTGCCGGTAACAAATTCTCTCCATGATGAGAGACAATTAATGGATAGATGGGTTGCGGCGCTTCAATGTACTGCCTGTCGAGAATTCATCCTGGGAATTATTGGTTTCCCTGGTTCGGTTGGATTAGGAGGACCCTTACAGTGTTTGGCGGTCTATCCTCTTGGGCAGCCAGATGACTATGTTTCGTCGGCTGTGCCGGAACCGATTGCCGATGATTTTCGAGAAGCTCTTCGGTGTCGTTGGATTAAGGCGTTCAAGGCAACCGTACTGATGTGCCGCAGGTCTCTTCAAACGAGCTGCGATATGGC
>DASYXZ010000220.1:0-5613 GCA_035934315.1 Terriglobia bacterium
CCGGCATATCAGACTTCGGGCTCTGTGCAACGGATGCTCGTGAACCCCGCCAGGTCCGGAAGGAAGCAACGGTAGCGAGCCTCTCCGTGTGCCGCAGATCACCCGGAGTCTGACCCAAATTATTTTCGATTGATGATTTTCGATTGACGATGTATGAATTTTAATTTTTTGAGTGGCAGTCCAACGAAGTGATCGGCGATGGTACAACGGCTTCTTCAATCGGCAATCTAAAATTCCATGTCTTACCAGGTTATTGCCCGCAAATATCGGCCCCAGGTTTTTGACGAAGTGGTGGGCCAGCGCCTGATCACCGAGACGCTGAAGAATGCGATTCTGCACAACCGCGTGGCGCACGGATATATTTTTTCCGGAGGGCGTGGCGTGGGCAAAACCACCTCGGCGCGCATCCTGGCCAAGGGTGTGAATTGCGTTCAAGGGCCCACGGTGACGCCCTGCGGCGTGTGTCCATCCTGCACGGAAATCACCGCCGGCAATTCCGTGGACGTTCTTGAAATCGATGCTGCCTCCAACCGCGGCATTGATGAAATCCGCCAGTTGCGCGAGACCGTCCGCTACCTGCCCGCCCGCGATCGCTACAAAATTTTTATCATCGACGAAGTTCACATGCTCACCACGGAAGCCTTCAACGCGCTGCTGAAGACGCTGGAGGAACCTCCCCCGCAGTCGCTTTTCATAATGGCCACCACGGAGCCGCACAAACTTCCCGCCACCATCCAGTCGCGGTGCCAGCACTTTGCTTTCCGGCTTCTCGACTACCATGAGATTTTTGCCCAGCTTGAGCGCATTTGCGCCTCGGAAAAAATCGCGGCCGATGAAGGGGCGCTGAGCGCCCTCGCCCAGGCGGGAGAAGGCAGCTTGCGTGACGCCTTTTCGCTCCTCGATCAGGTGATCGCCTCCTGCGGGGATAAGTTGGACGACGATCGCGTCCGCCAATTGCTGGGAGTGGTGCCGGCAAAATTCCTGAGGGAGCTGATGGAAGGCATCCACGCGGGCGACAGCGCGCGAGTGCTCGACCGGGCGTCACAACTGGCGGCGGAGGGTTATGAGCTGGCGCACTTCTGCGGAGAATTCACCCGCTTCGTGCGTAATTTGATGGTGGCCAGGAGCTGCGGAGCTGCGAGTCCTCTGTTGCAAGTTCCGAATGACGAACGGAAAGCGTTGGGCGAGCTGGCCAAACTTTTCAGCGAAGAAGACTTGACGCGATTCTTCCAAATTCTCCTGCACACTGAGGCGGAACTCAAGTACTCGCGCGAGCCGAGGTTTCACCTGGAACTCGGCCTGATGAAATTGGTTCATGCCCGGCGGCTGGCCACGCTTGAAGAATTAATTGCAGGGCTCAGCGGATCGAGCCCGGCGGAGAAGCCATCGGGCGCCAGCCGGCCTGGCACTACCGCAATTCCTGCGGGTCCACTTCCGGCGAAGGCAGCCGAGGCCGTGCCGTCGCGCCGCGAGACAACGCAAGCGAGTCCAGAGCGCTCACACGCTTCCGCAGCTACAGCCGCTGTGGGGCCGCGCCCTGCACCCGGTCATGCCGCCGGCGGGGCAACAATGGTCCCGGCGGCAATTCCCCCAGCCACAGAAGACTCGCGTCTGACGGCCATCAAGGCGCTTGCTCACAAGACGCAAAAATATCTGGGTACTTGTTTAGACCCAGCTGTCGGTTGGCGGTTTGAGAATGGAGAAGTGCGTTTTCTTTTTGCCCGGAAGGATGCGGGAATTATGGACATGCTCAACAGCCGCACGCAGCAGGAAATGTTGCGCTCTATTTGTTCGCAGGTCCTGGGCCAGCCGGTAAAGATTTATGTTACACTCCAGGACAAGCAAGAGGGTGGCCGGACGGCGCGGCCTTCAGCACGGGAACGCGCCAGCCAGGACGCTGGGGTGGAGGCTTTCAAGAAAAGATTTGACTGCACCGTGGTTGATGCCAAAGACTTGAACCAGGAGTGAACCATGAAAAATCTGCAACAGATGCAGCAGGTCATGAAGCAAGTGCAGCAGATGCAGGAGCAGCTTCAGAAACAACTGGATGAGCTGATCGTGGAAGCTTCATCGGGCGGTGGCATGGTATCGGTCAGAATGAATGGCCAGAAAAATCTGGTGGCCGTCCACGTGGACCGCGAGGTCTTTGCCAGCGGGGATCTGGAAATGCTTCAGGACCTTTTCCAGGCGGCGGTAAACGAAGCGGCCCGGAAGGTGGACGAGCAGATGGCCAGCCGGGTGGGGAATCTGGCGGGCGGCCTTAACATTCCTGGCTTGACTTAGCGGTAAAAAGTAAGCCGTAGCGCCGCCGTTTAGGACGGCAATTGCGGGGCTGAGTCCCCGCGCCACTCACCCAAATTTCGAATTTCCAATATTCACCATGAAAGATTTCGCCGAGCCGCTGGCTCGCTTGATTGATGAGCTAAAGCGTTTGCCGGGAATTGGCCAGAAATCCGCCCAACGCCTGGCCTTCCACCTGGAACGCGCGCCGCGCGAGGAAGCCGCGCGCCTGGCCGAAGCCATTCTCGAAGTCAAAGATAAAATCAAACTGTGCAGCGTTTGCAATAATCTCACTGAACTTGACCCTTGCGAATATTGCTCGGATTCGTCCCGCACTGCTGATGTGATCTGCATTGTGGAAACTCCCTACAACGTGATTTCCATTGAGAAGACGCGCGAATTTCACGGGCGCTATCACGTTCTCCATGGCGCGCTTTCACCGTTGCAAGGCGTGGGGCCGGACCAGTTGAAAATCAAGAGCCTCTTGGACCGTTTGAAAGACGGCCAGGTGAAGGAGCTCATCGTGGCTACCAACCCCAATGTTGAAGGCGAGGCGACGGCCATTTATCTTTCCAAACTCATCAAGCCGCTGGGCGTTCGTGTGACCCGAATCGCCATGGGCATTCCGGTTGGTTCCGAGCTCGAATTCGCTGATGAAATCACCGTGCTCAAATCGATGGAAGGCCGCCGGGAAATTTAGTTTTTCGAAATGTGTCTGGACAATCGGCAATAACAGGGCCCCAGAGTTTCCACCGGTGTTGATGCTCTTGCACCGCCCAAGTGCGGGGCAACTTACAACACCCTGTCCCACGCCTCGCGCAAGGGACGCCCAAGGCAAGGCTACGCAGGCGCAAGGTACGCCTCCACGGACCATTAGCCAGGGACAACGAGTGCCTCACTACCGCCACTTCATATCCAACGCGTAGATTTCGATAAATCCGAGGTCTTGGGTAATCACGAGGGAATCATCAGGGGTAAGGCCGCTGCCCCAGCCTGTGGGTGCGCCCGTGCCCTGGAGGGAGGCGAGCCGCTCGAGTTTCCCATCGGCAAGTCGGATACGGTAAATTGCGCGATTAACTTCCGTGCTGTCAAAGTAAAAGTATTTGCCATTGTGAGACCAGGAAGGATTATTGACGGGGGGCGAATTCAGACTGCGCCATTTTCCAGTCACCCAATCGAAGACGCGCAAGCGCCGGGAAGTGATTGTCAAGGCGGCGATGTAGCGCCCATCCGGCGACCAGCGCGCCGTCCACAAGTTTTCCGAGCCCGGCAGATCCGTTGTCGCTTTTGTTTCCAGATCGACCAAATGGATGCCAAGGCGGTCATGTTCAACGGCCTCGCTAATCGGCCAATCTCCGAAGACAATCCTTCTGCCATCGGGCGACCAACTGGGAATGCCTTCGTCCGTCGTCCCGGAAGTCAGCATTCTGGGCGCTCCGCCTTGTGACGGGATCAGGTAGATCCTCCATGGCTGGCCAGGCTCGCGCGCCCGCATGGCGATTTGTTTCCCATCAGGCGACCATGCGAATCCATCGACCTCCAATGGCGGGAAGGTGAGTTGAATGGGAGCGTCACCGTCCGGCCTTGCGCGCCACAATGCGTGCTGAGGAAGGCTGAGATACGCTATCGACTGACCGTCTGGAGAGAGATTGGCCCAGTAAGCGGGGATTCCACGCAAGTAAGGAACGAACTCTTTGAGCCTCGCGTCATAGCGCGCTAATTCCGGGCGATGTTGCAAGCCTAAGGCGAAGATTTTCTCACTGTCCAAACCCGGTACCGCCGAAATGAACTCGAACGGCCCTGCGGACCCCAGTTGAGTTGGCAGGCTTGCCGCTGAGTGAAAGAGACTGCGACGATCATCGAGAGCCGCGATGAAACTTCTCGCGCCCGAATTTAGTGCTGCAGTGAAGACAAAGTAGCTGCCGTCAGGTGTCCAAGATCCTCCTTTGGAAAAAGCATAACGCTGGAGGACCCGCCTAAGGTTTCCGCCGCGCCCACCTATGTCCCAGATCTCGTCTGGGTCTCCGCTGGGCGGGTGCAAAAGTATTCGCAAAGTTCTGCCGTCTGGGGACCATGATATTCCGCCGATACTGCTCTTCATCGTAACGAGCTTTTGAGATTCCATTCCATTAGATTTGGCCAGATAGAGATCGGGACCAATTGAATAGGCCAGACGTTGACCCTCCGGAGACCAGGCGGCGCAATCGGCGGCCAGATTTCCCAATCGGCGTGGGGTACCGCCGGAGGTGGGCAAAGTCCAAAGCGCTTCTCCTTGTCCACCCGAAGCAGAAGTGCCAAGCAAGATCTGGGAGCGGGCGGGCGAAACCGCGAACAGCGTGAACTTGGGGAAAGGCGTCTGAATGGGAACCGGGTCACCTCCAGACACGGGAATCGATACCAGGGAGTTTGCGCCGTCAGTCGTTTTTTCCACAAAGTAGAGGCGAGGCCCGTCGGTGAGGAGTGGGCCCAGCTTCGTCCGTCCATCGCTGGTGAGTTGCGAGTAGTGCACGATTCGGGGCGAAGGCAAAGACGCGTGCAGCCGCAGAGCGGCAATCAGAGCAGCAAGGCTGAGTACTGTGACACCGGCAACTAAAGCCCATCGCCATGTCCGATGCCCTGCTCGCACCAACACGGCTTTCGAAACTTGTCTGGTGGCATCAGGCTCGGCGGGAAGTGCAACATTAATGGTATTCGAAGTGGCGCCATTTCGCACGGTGAGTTCAACAGGCGCCACAAAGCGATAACCGCGGCGAGGCACGGTTTCAATAAACCGGTTGCCATGGTTTCTCTCATCACCCAGAGTCTTGCGCAGCAGGTGGATGGTGAAGCTGAGGTTGCCTTCTTCCACAAAGGTCTCCGGCCAGACCTTGTCCATCAAGATCTGTTTTTCCACAAGTTCGCCATGACTCTCCAGCAGGACGAGGAGCGTTTCAAGGGCTTTCTGCCTGAGGGGAACCGGTCGGCCATCGCAAAAAAGCAGCCGTCTGCCACTATCGAGTTGGAATGGGCCAAACTGGTAAATGGGCTTGTCGGAAGACATTAGCCCTCGCTAAGAATTGCTAATAAATTTCTAAAGCCCCGCTAAGGACTTCGCTGCGATTGTTCCGTAATGTTACCACATTAGTAAGCGGAATTGACTAATTTTTACATAGTCAGGCGGTAAGCGTGGTCTGGCACGTTGACCGCCAGAGACTAGAAGTCATTTCAAAACCCTGTACAAAGGACTAAATTTAAGGTAGTTATTTTCCCGTGGAGGGGGATCGCGCAAGAGAACAGCGCCAGAGGGAGGGCCGATGGCGCGATACGGTCGGTTACTAAGCGACGCGCAGTGGG
>DASYXZ010000015.1:0-9850 GCA_035934315.1 Terriglobia bacterium
GATTTGTTCCAGGCGATCATCGATTTTCAGAAGCGGGAGCGCCGGTTTGGCGGGCTGGGGCTGGGATGAACGGGGAAATGTTGCACGCTGAACAATGAATGATGAACGAAGAGAAAAATGGCGGCCAACCGTCGATTGGAAATACCGACGTCCTGATCGTCGGCGCAGGGCCAACCGGCTTGGTATTGGCCCTATGGCTGACGCGGATGGGCGTGCGCGTGAAGATCATCGACACGACAAGAGAGCCGGGAACGACATCGCGCGCGCTTGCTGTGCAGGCCCGCACGCTCGAGCTGTATAGCCAGCTCGGCCTCGCTGACGCGGTCATCGAGCGTGGACGGAAAATGGCCGCCGCAAATCTGTGGGTGGGGGGCAAGCCAGTGGCGAGCTTCGTCTTCGGTGATATGGGCGCGGGTATCAGTCCATTTCCTTACGCGCTGATCTTTCCGCAAGATGAGCATGAGCGTCTGTTGATCAATCGTCTGGCCCAGGCCGGTGTTGAGGTTGAGCGCGAGACTGAGCTCGTCTCATTCGAGGAGGCGCCTGATCGGGTGCTCGCGCTTCTGAAACGACCGGATGGAGCACAGGAGACGTGCAAGGCCGCCTATATCGCCGGCTGCGACGGCGCACATTCCACGGTGCGCGGAGAGCTCAAGATCGGTTTCCCAGGAGGAGATTATGCCCATCTCTTCTATGTTGCCGATGTGGAAGCGGCCGGACCAGTGATGAACAGCGAGCTGCACGTCGCGCTGGACACTTCGGATTTTCTAGCCGTCTTCCCGTTGAAAGGCGAGAAGCGCGCGCGGCTTATCGGCACAGTGCGTGAGGAAGCCGAACGTGAAAACGAAAAGCTGTCGTGGAGCGACGTCAGCAAGGGCGTGATCGACCGGATGCGCCTCGACGTGGAGCGAGTGAACTGGTTCTCCACCTATCACGTGCATCATCGGGTCGCCGACCAATTCCGCAAAGGCCGTGCATTCCTGATTGGCGACGCCGCGCACATCCACAGTCCTGTGGGTGGACAGGGCATGAACACCGGCATCGGCGACGCGGTGAATCTCGCTTGGAAGCTCGCCGCCGTCCTGCAGGGACGCGCCCACGAATCGCTCCTTGACAGCTACGAGCCGGAACGAATCGCCTTCGCCCGGCGCCTGGTTGCGACAACCGATCAGGCCTTCACCGGGGTGACGAGCCCCGGGGCTTTCGCCCGGCGAGTGCGACTGGACATCGTGCCGCTTTTGATTCCTCTCCTTTTCAAGCTCGCCATGGGGCGACGTTTCATGTTTCGCACGATCTCGCAGACGGCGGTGAACTATCGTGGAAGCAGCTTGAGCGAAGGGCGTGCGGGACCGGTTCACAGCGGTGACCGGTTGCCATGGGTGAAAATGGATTTGAATGGCGCCGACACGGACAACTTTGGGCAGCTGACTTCTCTGGACTGGCAAGTTCACGTCTACGGCGACGCCGCCCGAGAGATCCAGGCAGTGTGTGATGCGCGAAAATTGCCGCTGCACGTTTTCCCATGGCGCCCGGAGATGAGTCGGGTTGGGCTGCGACGGAATGCCCTCTATCTCGTGCGGCCTGACGGCTACGTGGGCCTGCTAGATCCGGGGGGCGGCGCCAGGGCGCTCACTTCCTATCTCGACGCGCATAAGCTCACCCCTCACAACTGACGACTAATAACTTTCCCATGAGACTCCGCATACTCACTGCTCTGGTAATGGCTCCACTGGCTTTTTGGGTAGTCGGCTGGTCGCCCGAATGGCTTTTTCTTCTGGTTCTGCTGGTCACCATTGAGCGCGGGCTTTATGAATACTTTGTCATCACCCAACACGCAGGCTATAAGACTGTTCCGGTTATTGGTTACGTCGCTGCGGGCGCACTGTGCGCTGCCCAGGCCTACGAACTCGAAAGGCTGGGTACCCTCTTACCGGCGGTTTCTTTTATTCTGATCCTGGCGTTTCTTCTTACGATGATTGTCGAGCGCTTACAGTCCCCCGGACCCAAACATTTTCTTTCAGGGACGGCGGCGACCTTTTTCGGAATTCTTTACATCGGCTTCATGCTCTCCTGGCTTGTGCCCATGCGGTTTGCCACGCCGTTTGGAGGCCGCAATTTAACTCTGCTCTTATTTCTGGTCATCTGGTCGGGAGATATATTTGCGCTCCTGGTTGGCCGCTCACTTGGCCGCATTCCGCTGGCGTTGCGTATCTCGCCCAAAAAAACTGTGGAAGGATCTGTGGGAGGTCTCATCGGCAGTCTGGTGGTTGGCTGGGCGTTTGCCCATTGGTTTTGGCAGACAGAACCTTTGAAAACCGTTATTCTTTATACCGTGTTAATTGCGGTGACGGGGCAGGTGGGGGATCTGCTTGAGTCAGGACTGAAGCGCGCGTGCGAAGTAAAAGATTCGGGAACATTGCTCCCCGGTCATGGCGGCCTTCTGGACAGGATTGACAGTCTGATTCTTGCCGTGCCCGCCTTATGGCTGGCCGTTGAGCTTGGCGCTTATCTGAAGTGAAAAAAACATGACCAATGGATTGTGCATTCTGGGGTCAACGGGTTCTGTGGGCTCAAACACCTTGCGTGTGGTGAAAAGTTTGGGCGACCGCTTTCATGTGGTCTCGCTTTCCGCCGGGAGAAATCTTGACGCGCTGGCTCAGCAGATTCTGGAATTCAATCCAAGCCTGGTGTCCGTGGGTTCGCCCGATTGTATTGAGCCACTTCGCCAGCGGGTTCTTGCCGCCGGATTCCGCGGGCCACTCAAAATTGTGACGGGGACCGAGGGGCAAGAGGAAGCGGCCACTTTGCAGGAAGTAAATTTTGTGGTCTCTGCGGCGCATGGCGTCACCGGCCTTCGCGCCACGTATCAGGCCATCCGGGCGGGCAAACAAATTGGGCTGGCCAACAAGGAAACTCTGGTAGTCGCGGGCGAAATGGTCACGCAGGCGGCGCGAGCGCAGAGCGTCGAAATTTTGCCCATTGACAGCGAGCACAGCGCCATTCACCAATGTTTGCGCTCAGGAGCAACTCGCGAGGTGCGGCGGCTGATCCTCACTGGGTCAGGCGGACCGTTTCGCATGACTCCCAAAAAAGACTTTCCATCGATAACACCCGCGCAGGCATTGAAGCATCCAATATGGAAGATGGGCGGGCGAATTACCATCGATTCAGCAACGATGATGAACAAAGGCTTGGAAATCATCGAAGCCCACTGGCTTTTTGGATTGCCTTCGGCTCAAATCGACGTTCTGATTCACCCCGAA
Organism: Terriglobia bacterium; assembly: GCA_035934315.1. Taxonomy (GTDB): domain Bacteria; phylum Acidobacteriota; class Terriglobia; order UBA7540; family UBA7540; genus DASYXZ01. The sequence continues at coordinate 3,264 of DASYXZ010000015.1, forward strand.
TCCATCATCCATTCCATGATAGAATTCCAAGATGGGTCAGTGATGGCGCAACTATCTATCGCGGACATGCGCCTGCCCATCCAATACGCTCTGACGTATCCGGACCGAGTGGCGGGCAATGGGGATTTGAAGGTTTTGGACCTGGTGGCGGCGCGCCGACTGCGCTTCCAGAAGCCTGACGCGCGGCGGTTCCCCTGCATGGATTTGGGCCGGGAAGCTTTGGAAAAAGGTGGAGCTGCGCCCTGTGCGCTGAACGCCGCAGATGAAATCTCGGTGGAGGCGTTCCTGGCCGGCCGGCTTCGCTTTTCAGATATACCGAGGGTTATTGAGGCTGTTATGAAGAATACGCCCAAAGTTCCCATGACTTCATTGGACGCCGTCCTGGAATGTGATGCGGATGCCCGCCGGCGCGCCTCAGAGTGTGCTGCCGGACTATCAAAAGGGAGTATGAATTAACCGATGTTTTCCAACTTCACCACTGATATTGTCGTGGTTGCCGTCGTGCTGGGCGTGATGATTCTGATCCATGAGCTGGGTCACTTTATCGCCGCAAAATATTTTGGCGTCCGTGTCCTGACTTTTTCGCTGGGTTTTGGCCCGCGACTCTTTGGCGTGAAACGGGGCGACACGGATTACCGCGTGAGCGCGCTGCCGCTGGGCGGGTATGTGAAGATGGCGGGGGATGATCCCTCACAGGACCGCGAGGGCGACCCGGGCGAGTTCTTGTCAAAGCCCCGATGGCAGCGGTTTGTGATAGTGGTCATGGGACCTTTCATGAACGCCGTGCTGGCCGTCACTCTGCTGACGGGCTTATACCGATTCCATTACGAGAAGCCGGCGTACAAAGAAGAACCGGCGCGCATTGGTGAGGTTGAGCCGGATTCGCCCGCGGCGAAAGCTGGAGTTTTACCCGGCGACCTGATTGTCCGCCTGGGCGACCTTCAGAATCCCCGCTGGGAAGATGCGGAAATAAAAGTTCTTACCACAATTAATGAGTCCCTACCTGTTGTCATTTTACGTGATGGAAAAGAAATCAAGACGGCTGTGACTCCGAAACCGGAAGGCCCGGATGCAATTGGTGACGTTGGCTGGGCGCCATTTATTCCCGCCTATGTGAGTGAGGTAGATGCAGGAATGCCGGCGGGACAGGCCGGTTTGAAGCCGGGTGATCAGGTTGTGGAGCTTGATGGCCAGAAAATCTTTTTTATGGATTCCTTCGCCCGCGCGCTGCAGGTGGGCGAAGGCAAGCCGGTGGATTTAACGGTCCAGCGCGATGGGAAAGTTTTTCATATCCAGGTCAAGCCCGTCTTGAATGACGCGGGGGGCACGCAGAAGTGGCGCATCGGGGTGCTTTTCCGAAGCCCGGTGGTGGTTCGCCAGCTTCCAATGGGACAGGCGTTTGCCGCCTCGCTCAATTTCAACATCCAAAACTCGCTGCTTACTTTCGAAGTTCTGGGAAAAGTGCTGACGCACCGCATGTCCGCGCGGTCATTCAGCGGCCCGATTGGGATTACGCAAATTACCGGCGAGGCTTATCGCGCCGGGATGCCGCAATTGTTTACCATCGTTTCGTTGATCAGCATGCAGTTGGCCATTTTCAATTTTCTGCCCATCCCGGTGCTGGATGGCGGGGTTATTTTGCTGCTGGTGATTGAAGGCCTGATGCGCCACGATTTAAGCCTTAAAGTTAAAGAACGGTTCGTGCAGGTGGGACTCGTGATATTGTTGCTGCTGGTCATGGTGGTAACGTATTTCGATCTGATAAAAACTTTCAGGCCATCGTGATGAAAGACTGAAGGGGGAAATTGGAAATTAGAAGCTGGAAAATAAAAATTTGTTTGCGAATCCGATTAAACGAATTTAATTTCCAGTTTCATGTTTTCTTCCCCGTTGAGGATAAAAAATGAATTTTAGCGACACTGAACATTTTCCCCGGCGGAGAAAAACGCGGCCGGTAAAGGTGGGTCGGCTGACCATTGGCGGCGATGCTCCCATCGCCGTGCAGTCGATGACAAAGACGGACACGCGGGATGTGGAAAAAACCGTGGAGCAAATTCAACAGATGGAAGCGGCGGGGTGCGAGATCGTGCGCCTGGCTGTGCCGGATATTGAGGCGGCCAAGGCTCTGCCGGAAATCCGCAAGCGTTGCCCGGACTCCATCCTGGTTTCTGACATCCATTTTCAGTACAAGTTTGCCCTGATGGCGCTGGACGCCGGAATCGACAAGCTGCGAATTAATCCCGGAAATATCGGTGATGCTGAAAAAGTGCGCATCGTCGTCCGCCGGGCGCAGGAGCAGAAAGTTCCCATTCGGATTGGTGTGAATGCGGGATCGCTCGAGCGCCGTTTGCTCGAAAAATATGGATTTCCCACGCCTGAGGCGATGGTTGAGAGCGCGCAGTATCACGTCCAGATCCTCGAGGACCTGGGTTTTACCGATACGATTATTGCCTTGAAATCTTCCAACGTTAAACTCACCGTTGCGGCCTACCGCCTGATGGCCAAACAATGCGATTATCCGTTCCACCTCGGCATTACCGAGGCGGGGACGCAATTTTCCGGCACCATTAAATCCTGCGTGGGGATGGGCATGCTTCTGGCGGAAGGCATTGGCGACACAATTCGCGTTTCGCTGGCCACCGACTCCGTGGAAGAGGTTCGAGTTGGATACGAGATGCTGAAATCGCTCGAGCTTCGCAGCCGCGGGCCGGTGGTGATTGCCTGCCCAACTTGCGGACGCCTGGAAGTGGACTTGTTCAAGATTGCGGGCGAAGTTGAACAGGCCACGATGCATATTAAAATGCCGCTCAGCCTGGTGATTATGGGTTGCGCTGTGAATGGACCCGGAGAAGCTCGTGAAGCCGACCTGGGTGTCGCCGCGGGCCGCGGCAATGGCATGATCTACCGGGAAGGGAAGGCCATTCGCCGGGTCACGGAAACGGAAATCGTTCCGGCGCTGCTTGAAGAAATCGACCGGTTCATCGCGGACAAAACCGCCGGCGTTGAATCGACGGCCGCGGTCCTTCCCGCGGAAACAGACCAGGAGCAGCCTGCGGATAAAACTTTTCCCATCCTCCAATGATCGCGAAACAATGACCCGTGGACTTTACTCTTAACTCACAATTCATAACTCCTATACTTTGTAGCCCAACTCCCTCAACGCTTCGCCGGCGGCCGCCAAATTAGCCAGCCGCATCTCCGAATACTTCCGCGAGAGAATAACTCCTCGCGCCCCTGACGTCAGCGCCGCTTTTACTGCCGCAGTTACGTCGGACGGTCGGGTTTTCTTTTCGCCTTTACCGGTGGGGATGTCAATGTCAATTCCGGGGTGGATGGCAATTCCAGAACCTACGCCCGCAACAGCGCGCATGGTTTCACGCGCCACATAATCGGCAGAGAGCCCCGCCGTAGGCAGTTGGTCAAGACTGGCTTCACCCTGATAGCCGAGAATTGAATAGTGCAGGGCCAACACGGCGTCAGGCGGCGCATCGCGGAACACCGTGGAGTGCGCGTTGCGGATGTACTCCGCGAGACGCGGCCCGCCGCAATTGTTGTACATCACCACTTTCAGGAAGTCGGTATTCTGGCGCAGCCTTGTGTAATCCTGTTCGGCCCGATAGAAGGGGCTGAACGAATTGTTGTGCCAGATGTGCCAGCCCACCTGAATATTTTTGTTGATTGATTTCACCGCGTGGTGGATGTCTGCATAAACTTCCTGCTGGCTGTCGGTCCAAAGTTTCTCCCAAGCCAGGATTTCAGGATAGTTCAGGAGCAGTCGCCAGAAGGTAACAAAGTAGCCGTCGCCCGGCCTCGGATCCTTCCACGCCGCGTGAACCCACTTGTCGAGTTCAAGAAAACCCTGGCGCGCCCGCGTTACATCAATGCCTCGTTCGCGACCCTTGCGCTGGCAATACTCGCAGAAGCAGGTGATGGAGGCGTGGCCGTTAAAGCCTCCGTGGCGCGAGCCGATGGCATTATTCAACGGACCTTGCCGCTCCGAGCCCCACATGATTCCATCGACCTCGGAGGACTTGACCCAATCGGTGGGCAGCGCCGTAACGAATTGGCGAACCTCGGGATTATTCAGGCAGGCTTGGCCGGTCCGATGGCCGTAAACGTCCACCTCAGCCACTTGCCCGAAATCAGGAATCATGTGCTGGTTGTACACATCCTCGTACCAGCAATAAGTTTTCATGCCGCGCGTTTTTGCTTTGGGCACGACGCTCGCAAGCAGGTCGAAGTCACCCAGGTCAGGCGCCCTGAAATTCTTAAAAATAGTATTGCCGTAATACTCGGGATGCACTGCTGTGTAACTGCCGCCATGGAAAGTTCCCGTGTCATATTCCTGGACTCCGTGGTCAGGAAGCGGCTGGCCCGGCACTTGGCGGCCCGCGATGCCGCGTCCATAGGTGAACACGGCGAGCATCAACGCGTTCACGCCGGCGCGCTCCTGAAGGATGTCAAGCACATTGTCCACGCCTTCATCCACGAATGAGACGGCGCCCACCTGAATGCCGATGAAGGGTTTCGTGCTGTGACCTTGATTGGCGGGAAGTGAGTCTGCCTGCGGGTTGCCGGTTGGCGGCGTGCCAACAGCCGCGCGGCTGCCCAGCGTAACCGTGGCCGCGGCGCCGACTCGCTTTAAAAAACTTCTCCTTGAAGGCGCGGTGCTAATTGCTTCGGTTTTTTTCATGGCGTACCTCCGACAGGTAAAAATGAACCGTATTAAGCAAGAGCAACAACTTCATAATCCACAACCGATGGCACGTCGAAATGCACCTTGCGATCCTGCTGCTCAAACTTCAGTTCGCGCCCGGCCCTCAGCGTCCGAACGCTGGTGATTCGTTTACCGGCGGCAACATTAAATTCCACCTTCTGCGACCCGATGGGATAAAAGCGGCGAATGAAACCGCGCGTCATATTTGGATTGGTGTAATTCAAGAGGTGCAGGGCGTATCCGGGCTCCGTTTCCCAGGCGAAAGTTTCAATCACGCCGTCGCCGGTTACCGATATCTGAGGGCGAGCGTCCCCCATCAGCCAGCGGACCGTGTTCTGGATCAACTGGCTCATGTCGGTATTTCCCGAGCGCCAGAAAGTGCGATCGATATCACCCGGGAAATACGCGATGCGCGAATTTCCTGCCTCGCGAAAGATTGCGGCCGGCTGGTCAGTGTGCGGGATCCGCGGATAAACCATTTCAGGAGGAAATGCAGGGTAATGAGGGACCACGGTGAGCGCCGCTCGAGCCGGATCGCGCGGCCGAAGGGGAACGCGGTTTTCCGGCCCTGGCAACAACGCCGTTCCTTCAAAGCCCGCGGTGACCGCGTGCTGACGTTCAATCCGCATATAACTGTTTCCGAAAGGGCCGATCACTTCGCCATCGACGCTGGCTCCGAAAAGATCAGCCAGTGCGAAATCCGGCCGCGCGTCTCCCCACTCGTTGTAGCATGACGTCTCAAACGTAGCCAGCACGGACCCACCCGAAGCGGCAAACTGGCGAATCACCTCACACTCCTCGTCTCGCAGATAAGCCGCGTTGGGGATTAGCAGTGCTCGGTAGGGCGCGAGCGCCTCCACCTTCAGGTTTTCCTGGTGTACGAAATCAAAAAGAAACCTGCCCTCGAGCAAAGCGTAATACAGCCCGTCAAGATAATCGGTGGTCTGAGCGCGCGCGGCGCCCATCCAGCTTCCGGGTCCGGCTCCGGATATGTAGAACGCGATGGTGCTCTGCGGATAGAGAACCGCGAGATCCGCAAGGGATCTTTTATTTCGAAAGTGCGGTTCGTTCGCGGCGATCCACTGGTAGAACGAACGGCCAACTTCCCGCCAGCGGTTATCTTCCGGCGATCCGCCCAGCCAGTGGAACCACGGCACCATGCCGCTGGCTGTGGTCTGCGCCATCCACAAAGTCATCTCCGGCGCGCTCTTTGCGACATGGCGCCAGGTCACGCGACTGTTGCTGTAAGCGCCTGTGACGTTGGTGATGGTGCGTCCCGCCATCACGGACTGAGCCACCCGCCCCTGCTGCGCGCAAAGCCAAATTACCGCGTCGCCGGAACGCCCCTGATGATCGGCGTTAAACCATCCTGCCACTTCGCTCAGCTTCTTAACGCTCTTCACCGTTCGGATTCCACCGCCCAGGTTCCCGACATAAACGGAATTTGGAGTTTTCTCTTTAGCCACTGCGTCCCATTGCCGCCAGATTTCAAGAACGCGGGCCATATAAACTTCATAATACTTTCGGTAAAGCGGATTCGCGGCGTCGGTCCCATCGGGTGGCACGCCCCCGACAGTGTCACGGTAAATCTTCTGGCAGTTCTCGCAAAAACAAACTTCAAGCGGACCCGTGCTCGGCCAACCGTTGGTAAAGAATCCGTCCACCGGATAACGCTGGTTGATCTCGCGGTAGATGGCGGGCATTTGACTGGTGAAATAGGTGCTGAACATGCACGTGTGATAAAGCCAGGGCGACTCGTTGTGTTTTCGAGGCGAGCCGTCGCGGTTTCGTTGGAACCATTCCGGATGCGCCTGGAGCGCCTCTTCATAGGCTAAATTACAGTCCATTCGCGCCACCACGCGGAGATTGT
>DASYXZ010000263.1:0-10312 GCA_035934315.1 Terriglobia bacterium
GGATAGTCCCGCCACAGCCAGCGCAGCGCGTCCGGTAAGATTGCTCCCCCCTGGTCCATGTCGTGATCTTTGTCGCCCGTCACAAATTTCACATCGTAGCCCATGTACTCGAGCGCCGAGTTCACGGACTGGTTGGCCAGCCACCAGCTTCCGGCGTAAAGATTTAAATCGTGATTGCCGTCTTGCAGGAAAACGCGCAACGGCTTCGGCTCCGTTTTGCGGATGAGCGCCGGATAAATGTCATCACCGCGCAGGTCGGTAAAGCTCCCGATAAAGCTGAGGACGCGATGGAACGCGTCAGGCCGGTTCCATGCGACGTTGAAGGCGCAACTCCCGCCCGAACTCAGGCCGGAAATTGCGCGGTCGTCCGGATTGGTGGAGAGGTTGTAGTGTTTCGCCACCTCGGGCAGAATTTCTTCCAGCAGAAAGCGTGCGTAGCGGTCGCCCAATGCGTCGTACTCAAAGCTGCGGTTGTAGCGATTCTGCTGGTCAGGTGATAATGCTTTCAGGATGCCGGGATTGATGAAGACGCCGATGGTCACCGGCATTTCGTGTTTGGCAATCAGGTTGTCAAACACGATGGGGACGCGCGACCGGCCAGTCTCCTTGATAAAGCCCTCGCCGTCCTGGAACACCATCACGCACGCAGGTGTTTCAGGAGTGTACTGGGCGGGAACATACACCCAGTAGTCGCGAGTTGTGCCGGGAAAAATCTTACTGGTCCAGGTGTAATGGGTAACAGCGCCTTGCGGCACGCCAGGTTGGCGTTGGGAGTCTGGACCGAGGGGATACTCCTCCACAGCACGGAGAGTTCCCGCGGCAATTACGAGCAAGCATAGTAGAAGACCAATGTTTTTCATGAAACATTCCTCCCAGTTTCGCGCGCCATCCTAACAAAGTTCCATTGACAGAGGAAGTAGTACTATGGTGACGATGAATTGAGATTGGACGCGAGGATTTCTCGCTGTGAAATGATCATGAAGATGAAACGCAACGGGCATCGTCCGGCTACAAATCAATCGCCACGACCTCGTGGGCCACAATCGAAGGCACGGTAACCTCCACGACTCCAGATGTCTCCCGGGTGTGAGGCTGCTGCCCGCTTACAAGGAGCTGCACCTTTTGAGCTCGCGTGCCTTCAGGAAGACGCACGCGCACGCGCTGCTCGCCCACCGGTATCAGCTCCCGGTACGGTCCTTTCATCATCATCGGATTGGTGAGATTGACAAGATGAATGGTGAGCGAGCCGTGCTGCCGCCATACAGTGACGTCGAGCACGCCGGGGCCGGTCACGGTGACAGGGTTTTCTTCGTTGGCCGCCCACTCCACCGAATTTCTAAGCAGTCGGGCGTGGTCCACGCACATGACTTCCCAGAAAATTCGATCGATGTCCCAGGGGAAGTAAACAATCCGGCTCCGGCCAGACTCGCGCAAGAAAACTTCCGCAATATCGGTTTTCGGAAAGCGCGGGTAGACTTCCTCCATGGGCAGATCGGGATACGAGGGGATGAGCGTCAGCGGGGAATTGAAAGTTTTGTCGAGCCCTTCAACAGGAACCCGGTACACGCCATTGATGATGCGCCCGGCGTTTTCGAGGCCAGCCAGAATCGGGTGATATTCCCCCGAGACCTCATCACGTTCCACCCGGAGATATGAATTCTGCATCGGACCTTCCATGGGACCCTTGAATCGCGCTCCGAAGATATCCGCAAGTCCAAAATCTTTTCGCCGCTCGCCCCATTCGTTATACAGGGAAGTTTCAAACGTCGCGATCAGGCTGCCGCCACGTTCAATAAATTGACGAAGCTGGGTGCATTGCTGGTCCGACAGCGCGGCAATGTTGGGCAGGATCAGAAGTTTGAAATTATGCAGATGGTTTGAGTCGAGCAGACGGTCGTGAACCATCTCAAAAGGCACGCGCGCTTCAACAAGCGCGTGATAAAAACCCAGTGTGTGATCCTCAACTTTCTGTTGGGCTTTTTCTCCACCATAAAATGCGGCCGTCTGCTGCGAGTAAACCATCGCCACGCGCGCCAGCGATTTTACATTCCGCAAATAATGTTCCGAGCGGGCGTGCCATTCATAGATACTCTTGACAACGTCAAGCCAGCGGCGGTCATACAGCGTTCCGGAAAATTTGGTAAACCAGGGTCGAAGGCCGTTGGCGATTCCGTCGGCAACCCAGATGCGAATCTCGGCCTCGCTCTGCACCGAATCTTTCCAGCGTTCCGGTTCTTCAAGCCCGACACTGAAGAGGCCGATGATGGGTTTCGGTCCAAGGCCGGCGCGGAACTCCTTGCCGTTTTTCCCGTTGGCCCAGGGCGGCATCAGGCCGTGGCGGGCCTGGCGATCGGCCACCAGAGTATCGGCCATCTCGCCCACCGTTTTCATATCGAGATCGCTGAGCGCGCCACCGCCCGCGTTGGGAATGAATCTGGCGCCCGGGTTGATTTTTCGAATCTCCGCGTCCCAGAGTTGCCAGAGTTCAAAGAGGCGCTGTTGCCGCCATCCGATGTACGCGCGCCGCTCAGGGTTATGCGGGTCGCGGCTGCGCGGGAGTTCCATTCCGGTTGCCGCCTTAAAATTCCGCTGGCAATTCTCGCAGTAACACATCCCTGATCCCGCCCATCGATTGGAGAAAATCCCGTCGGGATGGTAGAGCTCCATAATCTCGCGGTGGACTTGAGGCATGAACTCGAAGTTGTAAGGGCCCAACGCACAAGTTACGTAGAAGTCAGGATCGGCCCAGTGGCGCCGCTTGCGGCCCTCGGCATCAACCGCGATCCAATCGGGATGGGCTTTCAAAGTGTCGGCGTGAGTTGCGTGAGGGTCAGTGCGCGCGATCACCATCATGTTCTGTTTGCGACACCCGGCAAGCAGGTCGCCGAAAGGATCGGAATTGCCCAGCCAGGCGCTCCGATAATGCAGCGGAATTTTTGTTGGGTAGTAGGCAACGCACCCACCGGCGGAAAGACAGGCGGCGTCGGCATGCACACGCTTGAAGTAATCGAGCCAGAACTGAGGGTCGTATTGGCCCGGATCGTTCTCCACCAGCGTCAACTGTGCCCAGCGCATGGGCCGATCGAACCATTCCGCCGCGTTGGTTGCGGCCGACGCGGCAATATCCCCAAGCGAGCCGTTAAGGTTGATCCGCGCCGCAAGACTTGCCACCGCCGACCGGTGCAAAAATTTCCGCCGGGTAAAACGTTTTTCAATCATTGTTCCACTCCTCTTTAGCTGCGCGCCGATGTTGATCCTGGTAAGGGGAGTTCGCCCGGAACAACCAAAAAGTTCATGGAAAAACTCCAAAACCCCAAAATCATTTTCATGATGGGCGCATGAAAATTTGTAGTTTCAACTTAAATGGACAACCAATTAGCAAATAAAGTTAAGCCTCTTGCAGAAGCCAGTCAAGTCGAGCGCGGAAGCGTGGGGCCGTTGGATGGCTGCGCGTTTTTAATTCAACCGCGGGCATCCAAGTTTTAATGAGAAGTGTCGGGCGGCAATCAATCTTTGGCAATCGCCGTTTGCGAAACCGGCCATTCGGAATTCGCGACGGAATCGGCAATGTGGTGGTGGGAGGGCGATGCCTGGGCGGCTGCCTTATCGGGGGATCGAACAACGATCTTGAAAGCACGCTGGAAGGTCTTAAGGTGGTTGCGCATCGCCGTGCGGGCCAGGCGCGGGTTCCTCTGCTTCACCGCTTTCAGAATTTCCATGTGTTGGTTGTACGCCAGCTCGCGGGATCCCGGCGCCTTTTGACTTTTAATAATCACATCTTGCAGCAAATCGCGGATGGTTCGCAGCAGTTGAGCCAGCACCCGGTTCTGGGAGGCATCGGCGATGCTGATATGGAATTGCAAGTCGAGAGAAAGGAAGCGGTCTCCCTGCTCCATCGCATCGTGCATTTCTGAAACCAGGGACTGGAGCTTCTGGATGTCCTGGTCCGAACCCCGCCGCGCGCATTGGGCGACCGTGTCCAATTCGAGCAGGAAACGCACTTCACAAAGATCATCCAATTCTTTTTCTGTTTTAAGTAAACCTTGCACGAACGCATTCCCAAGCAGGGTGGGCGAGCCATCCGTCACGTAAGTTCCCTCGCCCGCTTTCATGCGGAGCAAACCGACGAAGGCAAGTGATTTAAGGGCTTCGCGCAGGGTCGAGCGGCCCACGTGAAAGCTTTTGCAAAGGCCCGCCTCAGAGGGAAGTTTATCGCCACTTTTCCATTTCCCGGCGGAAATCATTTCCGCAAGTTGGGTGGCAACCTGTTGGCTCAACGTCACCCGAAAAACGGGCTTTAAATTCCGCAGCATCAAATTTTTCCTTCTCCCGACCAGCACCCATAGTAGCGGATGGGAGTTTCCGGTGCGCGGTCAATGCGATCCTGCAATATGGGAATACTGTTCAGACTCCTTCACCTCACCATTTTATCGGAAGACTCGATCAATCATGGTCAAAATTTTCCGGGTCGCCCGCGCGGGTGTGCGTCGCAAGAGACACCGAGTTGATACAGTGAAATTGATTGCTCTTCAATTGGACTTTCATTTTTCGAATCCCGAACGACCACCATGAAAAGCCGTTAAAAAACGGGCTTGACTTGGCTTGGGCAGAAGTATATATATTCTCAGTTTTGATGTAAAGCTTTTTTACTGCTTGTCTGACATATTGGCAGTGATACCCCCTGGGCACAACTGCAGGCTTACATTCAGCCCGGCCACCGGCGTGGTTTGGGAATGTGATCAAGACGTGAAGAGCGAATGGAGGCATCCAATGAATAAGTCGGTCCTGGTTATTGCGTTTGGACTAATTTTTACCCCTGTGCTGGTTGGGCAAACGAACCGCGGCGGCATCAGTGGTACAATCTTCGACCAAAGCGGGGCAGTGGTGTCGGGCGCCACCGTCATCATCACCAACATGGGAACCAATGAGACGCAGCGAGTGACCACATCGGACTCTGGAACATACAGCGTTCAGAATCTGGACCCGGTCAATTACAAGGTTGAAGTTCAAGCCAGCGGTTTTGATAAATCGGTGGTGGATAAAGTCAAAATAAATACAGCAACGGTTGAGACGGTGAATGTCACTCTGAAACCGGGCAACATCCAAACCCAGGTGCAAGTGACCGCGCGGCCACCTCTTATCGCACAGGAATCAGGGACGCTGGGCCAGACAATTACGGAGCGTATGCTCACAGACATCCCGCTCGCCAACCGGAGCGTGCTCGACCTGGCGGTATTGGCTCCCAACGTGTCAGGCGATGTGGGGAGCGAGGATCCGGGTGTAACTTCGGGCTCGCCGGTCCCCGGTTTTAACCTGAGTGTCAATGGCGGGCGCCCTGGCACCACCACGATGCTGGCGGATGGCGTGAGCAACACCGGAGTCGGACTGGCGCGTGAAGTGGTGGCATTCTCGCCCGAGACGGTGCAGGAATTTACCGTTCAGACTTCGGCGTACTCGGCGCAATTCGGACAGACGGGCGGCGGGGTGATCAGTGTCACCACCAAATCCGGCAGCAACCAGTTACACGGGGGCGCAGTTTGGTATCACCGCAATCCCGCGACGAATGCCGCCCCGTTTACGCTTGCCACCAAGAACCGTCCCACCGACCCCCTCCGCTATAACCAGGCATCCTTCTATGTAGGTGGCCCGGTGGTGATTCCCAGGGTCTACAACGGACGTGACGGCACCTTTTTTTTCGCGGCCCTTGAACCCCGCTGGCGCCGGGACACTTTGCAGGAGGATACTCTGCTCCCCACGGATGGAATGCGCAACGGCGACTTCAGCAATCTTACGGCCGTGAATGGAGGCTGGGCTCCCACCAGTGTTGTAAGCCAATTCCAAAGCACCCTCCCCGCTGGCGTCACCCTGGCCAACGGCAACAGCAGCACCATCTATCAGCAATACAATCTCGTAAACGGCAACCAACTTCAGGCGCTTCCGACGCCGGGCAGCGGCAAGACCTTTGCGCCCTTTGCCAACAACACGATCCCGCAAAATATGCTGGATCCCGTCTCTCAAAAACTCCTCAAATACATGCCAGAGCCCCAGGCGTATTACATTGATGGAAACGGAAATCTTGTGGACTACACGCTGCAACGTTTTGTCCAGCAAAATGAAAGGCGATATACCCTGCGGCTCGACCAGGTTATCACTGACCGTAACCACGCCTCTTTTCGCTACACCGATGTCCCCGCCGTTGGCATCACCGGATTCGGCAGCACAGTAAACGGCAACGGATCCAGTTACAGTACGTCGCACCAGTATGTGCTGTCAGATACACAGACTATCACTCCATCCATTTTTAACGACCTGCGGCTGAACTACACCTATGGCCGCTTTAGCGGGACTTTCTCGCCCCAATACGACATAAAAACCGGACAGAATTTAAGCACCCAGCTTGGGCTGCCAAGTTTGACCAAGGGAGGCTTACCCGGGATCACTTTCGATACGCTCAACGCATTTGCGGGGATCGCGGGAGAAGGTTCCACGCTTAATGATAACGACGAAGAGCAGTATCAAATCGCTGACAATCTTTACATCAGTCACGGGAAGATGACCTGGACCACCGGAGTCTTACTGGCGAAAGACGCGTTAAATGTTACCAACTATTTTGGCGCGGCAGGGGGCCGTTACGACTTCCGTTTCGTGCAAACCGACTCCAACGGCACTTCGCGCACTGACGGCAACAGCTTTGCCAGTTTTCTTCTCGGTGTGCCGAATGATGTTCTTTTAGCTGACACCGTCATCCCTTATCACTATCGTTGGGATAGCCTGGGCGCTTTCGTGCAAAATGATTGGAAGGTGCGTCCGAATCTCACCCTGAATCTTGGCTTGCGCTATTCTCTGCAACTCCCGCGAACGGAGACCAACAATCTTCAGGGAGTTTTTCTGCCGTCAATGGCCCAAACCATCCCTTTGCCAAACCCTATCACTCTGCCGGGCATCGGCACACTACCCGTCACTTCAGTGACGGTGCCCCCATTCGCGTTTAGCGGCATGGGCGGTCGCTCACCCCACCTGACGCCTATAAATTATTTTGACTTCGAGCCTCGATTCGGGTTTGCCTATTCTCCCCACTGGTTTGGCTGGAGCAACTTTGTGGTTCGCGGCGGCTACGGACTTTCGCATGTGCCGCTCACTGGCCAAAACCGCCAACCCAATCCAAACTTTGGCGGGACAAACCTGACCTTCAACCCCACCACAGGCCAGACAGATCCCACCTATATCATGCGGCTTTGCTGCAACCCACCGTTTGACCCACCGCTAACTCCACAACAAGCGGTAAATGCGCCCTCGAATGGGTTGGAGTTCTTGCCTGGTATTAATGTAGGAGGGTTTATCCTCTCTCCAAACAGCTCGACGCCCTATGTTCAAAACTGGAACATTTCATTCTCGCGGCAATTTCGGACCGACACGGTGGTGGAAGTAGCCTATGTCGGGGCCAAGGGTACGCATCTTTTCCTCCCGGCCATTAATGAAAACCAATTTAATCCCAGTTTCGTTCAAGCCTTGGAGGCTGCCAACCTGAATCCGACCAACTCCACCATTCCCGACCCGCTGGGGCGCACCGGCCCGCAGACATGCACCACCACCTCCAGCGGCCTGTCATGCAAGCCCGGCCCGGTGTTGAGAGTTGCCGACGGATTTTTGGAGAGTCCTTACTTGGGCTATGGCAGCTTGAGCACGCTCTACGATGCCTCTGCCAATAGCATCCGGCACGCCGCATATGTAAGCCTGACACACCGCGAGAGCGCCGGCCTGACCCTGCAGGCCAGCTACACGTTTGGAAAGTCCATTGATGACGCCTCCAATGCCAGCCCGGATAAAACCGTGCTGACCAGCAGCAATTTGCCCGGCGGCCAGATCACCTATGGGGGAACGGCCAAGGGCGACCGCTCGGTTTCGACGTTCGACATCAAGCACCAGATCAATGCAATTGCCATCTATGACCTTCCGTTCGGCAGAGGTCGTCGGTTCCTGAACCACGAATGGAAGCCGGTTGAGGGCGCCGTGGGAGGCTGGTCAGTCTCAGGCGTGGAGCGACTCTACACGGGGTTCCCCGCTGTCGTCACCACCGCATTTGGAAATTACCTGGGCACCATTACGCATGACATCAGGCCCAACATTGTTTCCGGCGTACCCGTCGTCAACCCTTTGTGGAACCGCAATTGTCCCTTGGGAAACATCTGCCAGCCCTACATTAACCCGGCGGCTTTTGAGGTGCCGCCCGCGGGGCAGTTGGGCAACGCTCCGCGTACTCTTGATATGGCGCGCGGCCCGTGGCAACAGACGTTGGATATGTCGCTACAAAAGAACTTTCAACTCTCGGAGAGGTTCCGCCTCCAATTCCGAGTGGATGCCATTAACGTTTTAAATCATCCGATATTTCGCGCCGTCTCCAATAATTTTGGGGGGACGGATATATTTGGCGGTGACGTTAACCCGGCCAATATCAGCACGTCGGAGTACAATGCTTGGGCGGCTTTTAACAACCAGCCACTCGTGAACTCGAAGGGCCAGGGAGCTGGCGCGGCTATATATGCGCAGGTGAACCAGAATTTGACCAACGCGCGGCTGCCCAGCGGTGCGTTGCCCGCCAATTTTTTCACGGTCCCCGTGCCGCAGGGCTTTGCCCTCACCAATGTTGATTCTTTCGATATCACCACCCTGTCTGGTCTTAAGCTCTTCCGCCTGCGGCAGAATGAGGGCAACGGGGCCGGATCGCTTTATAATCCGGGTGGCAGCCAGCGCTACATCCAGTTCGCTTTGCGAATATTCTTCTGATGGCCAGATGAATGGCGCCGGATGCCATTTGATTTTCTGCTTTTATCGAGGGGCGGATAATACGCCCCTCCATAATTCCGCCGAGGCACACATGGCAGCATTCGGCGGCTGTCGTCATCATGAACGATAGTTCCCAAAGATAAAGTGAGAGGAGAAATCCCGGGCTAATGCGCAAATGGATGGGTCTGGTTCCAATCCTGATCTTGGCCAGTCTGGGAACGATGGCGTCCCCGCAGCAGCCGCCGGCCGCCCAGCCGCAGCAAGCGCCGAAAGAATGGGTGGATCCCGCGACGGGCCACCGCATCATCCGGCTTTCCAATCAGCCGGGAAGCTCCAGCTCCTACTTCACTCAGAATGAGTTCACGCCCGACGGCAAGAACCTGATCATCACCACGCCAAGTGGAATTTCCGCCATCAATCTTGAAACCCGCGCCATTCAGCCGGTGGTCGAGGGGCGAGTCTTTATGATTGCGGTGGGAAGGAAAACCGGACAGGTTTACTACATGAAGGAGGGGGCAATTTACGCCACCGATGTGAATTCCCGCGTCACGCGGCAAATTGTCAAACTTCCGTTCTTTGGCGGCGTCGCCTCCATCAATGCGGATGAGACGCTCCTTGCCGGCAGCCACGTTGTGGGCCAAACGGGTCCGCCACGAGGGGCATTCCCGCGTCGGCCGCCGGCTCCGGCCACCGGAACTACTCAACACCAGGCGATCGAATCGAACCTTCACCGCCGCTGGGCGATGCACCTGCCGATGGCGCTGTTCACCGTGGATATTAAAACGGGCGCCGTCCAGGAAATCTATCACAGCAACGATTGGCTGAACCACGTTCAGTTTTCGCCCACCGACCCCGGTCTGATGATGTTTTGCCATGAGGGTCCCTGGGAGTTGAATGACCGCATCTGGACTATCCGCGCCGACGGCACGCAATTGACCAAGATTCACACGCGCACGATGAAGATGGAGATCTTTGGGCATGAGTTCTGGGCACCCGATGGCAAGACCATCTGGTATGATCTGCAAACGCCGCGCGGAGAAGACTTCTGGTTGGCGGGATATGTGGTTGCTACAGGAGAACGAATCTGGTACCACCTTCAACGCGATGAATGGTCGGTTCATTTTAATGTCTCGCCCGAGGGGAAACTTTTTGCTGGCGATGGCGGAGACGGGCAGATGGTGGCTCATGCCACGGACGGAAAATGGATTTATCTTTTTCGCCCGGAGCTGATTCCCAATCGCGGCATCGACCAGCCGGAGTTTGTACAGCCGGGCGTGTTTCATTCGGAGCGCCTGGTAAATATGGCGAATCACAACTACCGCCTTGAGCCCAACGTTCAGTTCACGCCCGACGGCAAGTGGATCGTCTTCCGGTCCAATATGTCCGGAGCGACACAAGTCTACGAAGTCGAGGTCAACAAGAGACAGTAAAAGGAGCTTGCCCTCACTGCTGGGCAAGAAATCCCTAAATGCGCCGAGTGTGTTATCGGGCGTCAAAAGCTTGCCCCCCAAGCTGGTTTTTAGATAAG
>DASYXZ010000278.1:0-5328 GCA_035934315.1 Terriglobia bacterium
GCGGCAATGTGCGCGTCGTGAATCAAGTTGCCCGTCGCGCCCGCCTGGCGTATGACTTGATCGAACAGGGCAACGTGGCGTTCGGTCTCGGCGAGCAGAACGAGCGAGGGAGAAGCAAGGATGCGGCCCAGATCGTCGAGCGCGACGTGCAAGGGGACAGGCGGATGGAACACCCGGGGGTGCGTCACAACCCGGAGGAACTCGTAGACGCACGGCCAGGGGATGGCCCAGGGAAGGCCACCTGCGGCCAAGCCCTTGACCAGTTGGAGCGCGGCGCCGTGTCGCTGGTTGGACTCCACTTCAGCGTAAATCAGGACGTTCGTATCAATGGCCTGCACGAGTTACCGCCCGTCCATCAGGTCAAACAGCGCGGCGCGGTCAAGGATATCTACTCCGGGAAGCTCGGTGGCTTTCCAGCCTTGAAGGCCCAGCTCGTAAGGCGCTCGAGATTTGGCGCCCAGCGCCCGGCGCAACAAGTCGTTGGTGACCGCTTGGAAAGTTCGCCCTTCTTCGGCCGATTTCTTTTTCAGCGCCCGGAGTAACTGGTCATCGATCTTCAAAGTGGTTCGCTTCATGTGTAAAAGCATACGCCATAAGCATCAAGATGTCAATTGACGAATGGCGAGTGACATGTGGCGAGTGAAAGGGGCAACCTCCATGAATTTCTGGAATTGGCTTTTTCATCGCAAGGCGCGCGAGGAAGACCTGGAGGAAGAGGTCCAGGCTCACCTGCTCATGGCCGCGCGGGAGCACATCACGCAAGGAGAACCCGCCGAACAGGCTCGCACTTCCGCCGTCCGCGAATTTGGGAACATCGCCTTGGTCAAAGAAGTCACGCGCGACATGTGGGGTAGGCGGTGGCTAGAACAATTACTCCAGGATGTGCGCTACGGCCTTCGCCAGTTGCGCTGCACTCCCGGCTTTACACTCGTCGCCGTCCTCATGCTGGCTCTGGGAATTGGCGCGAACACAGCAATTTTCAGCGTGGTGTACGCCGTGCTTTTGAAGCCGCTGCCCTTTCGAAGCCCGAGCCAATTGGTGAGGGTGTTTGAGGCGAACGATCGGGCGGGTGTCTCGGCGGAGGGCTGCTCCTACCCTGAATTTCAGGAATGGCAAAGGCAGAATCACGTCTTCAGTGGCATGGCTGCGGTCCAGGCACACGAACTGACGTTGACCGGGCGCGGTGAACCGACGGTGGTGCGAGTGGGCGACGTGACGGCGGACTTTTTCCCGGTTCTGGGCGCCACTCCGCAGATGGGCCGCGCGTTTTTGCCCGCCGACGACGAACAGGGCGCGGCGCCGGTGGTGGTGATCAGCGATGGATTATGGCGGAGCCGGTTTGGAGCTGACCCTGGCCTGATCGGGAATACTATTGACCTGGACAAGCGGCCTTTCACAGTGGTTGGAGTGATGCCGGGTGACTTTCGATTTTCCTTGCTTGGAGAAGGTCCGAGCCGGCAACTCTGGATCCCTATCGTTCAAGACCCAGTGTTCGGCCCAATTGCCAAGCGCTCGAACGTAGATTTTGGCACAGCCGTTGCGCGGCTGAAGCCGGGAGTTTCCGCCTCGGAGGGTTTGGCGGAGATGCAGGCGTTCGGCAACCACCTGGCGCAACAGTTTCATCCTGGAGATGTGGGGCGGACAATCCGATTCGCCTCCCTGCGAGAGGCTGTGACCGGCGACGCGTCCGCCCCGCTCCTTATGCTTCTCGGTGCTGTCGGTCTGGTGCTCTTGATCGCGTGCGCCAATGTGGCCAATCTTCTTCTGGCGCGCGCAACGTCCCGCGCCAAAGAGTTTGCCTTAAGGGCGGCCCTGGGCGCGGGCCGGGGACGAATCCTGCGCCAGTTGCTCACGGAGAGCGCGGTGCTCGGTCTACTCGGCGCGGCCGCCGGCATCAGTCTGGCTTTTTGGGGCGTTCATGGGCTGAGCGCACTGATACCTTCCACTTTTCCTCGCGCCGAGTCGATTCGAGTGGATGGCACGGTGCTGGTGTTTGCACTCTTGCTTTCACTCAGTGCAAGCCTGCTGTTTGGATTGGCTCCGGCGCTATTCGCCGCCGACCGCCACATCCAGACCACCCTTCAGGAAAGCTCCGGGCGGCCGGGCGAAGGCAGGGGTCGGCGGCGGGCGCGCAATTTTCTGGTCGCCGCAGAAGTCGCACTGGCGATGGTGCTCCTGGTGGGAGCGGGCTTGCTCATCCGCAGCTTCGCCGCGCTGCTTGCAGTTAACCCTGGGTTTGAGACCCGAAAAGTTCTGTTGGCGGAAGTATCGCTGCCACAATTCGAGTACCAAACGCCTCAACAGTGGGTCACGTTTTCGAACGAACTGCTGACTCGAATCCAGGCCGACCCTGATCTTCGAGATGCGGCCATAGCTCTGCCCCTGCCCCTGGGTAACCAGGGCCCCGCCAATCTGCCCTTCCGGATCGCAAACCGTGCGCCTTTTCCCGGCGGCAGAGTCAGTACCGCCGACTATGTTTCAGTGAGTCCGGACTACTTCCACGTGGTGGGCATTCCCCTCCTGCGCGGCCGCTACTTCAGCCGGAAGGATTCCATGTCCGCGCCTCGGGTTGCGATCATCAGTCAAGAGTTGGCCCGGACCTACTTTCCCCATCAGGACCCCCTGGGGCAGCAGCTTGTCTTTGGCCTTTTGGCGGACGGCAACGTCAGTCGGGAAATTGTGGGAGTGGTCGGAGACGTGCGCGACGCGGCGCTCAACAAAAGGCCGGGGCCGATGATGTACGTGCCTTTTGCCCAGGCTCCCCTCTGGGGCGTGGGGTTGGCGATTAAAACCTCATCCAGCGCCGACGCCGCGGCTCACGCCATCCGGCTCAAGGTGCGGGCAGTGGATCGCGATCTTCCTGTAACCGACATTGAGTGGATGTCGGAGGCCGTCGATGCGTCGCTCGGCCAGGCTCGCCTGCGCACATGGCTGCTGGGCATCTTCGGCGCTATGGCGCTGGCGCTGGCCGCCATCGGAATTTTCGGAGTGGTGTCTTATTCGGTATCGTGCCGCACGCAGGAGATCGGCATCCGGATGGCGCTCGGCGCAACTCGCGAAAACGTGCTGGCGCTCATTCTTAGTGAATCAGCCCGGCCGGTGCTGCTCGGCCTGGCCCTGGGCATCCCCGCAGCACTCGTGCTCGCGCGTTTTCTCTCCAGCTTGCTTTACGGCGTGCGCCCTGGTGATCCGTTGACCCTTGCGGCCGTCGCCATTTTGCTGACGCTCGTTGCATTGGTAGCGTCCGCCATCCCCGCGCGCCGGGCGACGAAGGTCGATCCCATGGTCGCGCTGCGGTATGAGTGATTGAAGATTGTTGATTGACGATTGCTGATTGCGAGGGAAACTGGAAATTAGAAAGTTGAAACTCGCAATTCCAAAACATGACCCAGTTTCTAATACGAACGCATTTCGATTTGTGACGGCTTCTGTAGCGGCGCTCTCTGAGCGCCGAGAAAAACGGCGGTCAGAGACCGTCGCTACAACAAACATTGTCACATTATTTTATGCGTTCGTAATAGTTTCCAATTGCCAGTTTCTAACCCACTTTGATGACAATCATCACTTTGTCATCAATGTGCGTCCCGTGGCGGGAGAATTGCGCCACATCCGTACTGACCACTTCGACGATGCCGGCAGCTTTACGTTCCAGGTTCTCTCCAATACGCTGGACCATGCGGTCTGACCCGTATTCATCGTGCTGCGCGTCCATCGATTCCGTAATGCCATCCGTGCACAGGACGAGGACATCGCCCGTCTGGAGTTTTTCCACGCCGCGGTCGTAGGCGGCTTTCTCAAAAAGCCCGATGACCATCCCCCCCTGGGTGAGCTCGATGGGATCCTTATTTGGCCGTACAATAACCGGCGGCACGTGTCCGCAATTAATGTAATGGATGGTCTTGCGGCGGATGTCAATGAGGCCCATGAAAAGGCTCAGGTATTTTTCCGCCCGCGTGTCATTCCACATCATCCGGTTGAGCGCCTCCGCGATCTCGTTCAGCGAATGAAGGTGCAGCACCAGCACGCGCAGCGTGGCCTGGAGATTTGACATGACGAGGGCGGAACTCACGCCCTTGCCTTCCACGTCCGCGATGACCACCAGCAACGTTTGCCTGCCCAGGCTTAAAAAATCGTAATAGTCGCCGCCCACGGCAAAGCAGGGCTCGTTCAGCAGGGCAATATCGAAACCTTCCACGGTGGGCGCAGTCTCCGGCAGCAGGCTGCGCTGGATGCCGCGCGCCAGGGCCAATTCCTTTTCCATCCGTTCTTTGTCCAGGAGGACTTGATGGAGTTGAGCGTTTTCAAGAGCCAAGGCCATATGGCCGGAAAGGGTGAGCAGGAATTCAGTGTCTTCGCTGGTGAAAGACCCGGTTTTTTTATTCAGAAGCTGCAGCGCGGCAATAATCTTTCCTGTCTTATTCCGAATGGGAAGGCAGAGTATGTTGCGCGTGCGAAATCCGCTTTTCCTGTCCACTTCCGGATTAAATCGAGGGTCGGCATAAGCATCAGGGATATTAACTATTTCACCGGATTCGGCCACGTGACCGGCGATGCCGCGTCCGATGGGCAGCCGGATTTCCTGTTTCTCCATACCCTGCGCAATCAGCGACCAGATTTCCGCCGCCTGGTCATCCACCAGAAAAAGGCTGCCGCGCTCGGCTTCCGCCTGCGCTTTGGCCACGTCCAGGATGCGGCCCAATAATTCAGAAAGGTCCAAAGTGGAGCTTAGGGCCTTGCTGGCATCCACCAGAATTCTCAACTTTTGCAAGGAATGGCGAGTGGCGATGAGTAACTCGCCGTCGCGCAATGCGGTTGAGACCAGCCTGGCGTGAACCCGAAAAAGCGCCAACAGATCTTCAGGCGGGGCCTCCATGGCGGCGATTAGAAGAACGCCTTCCACCTGCGCTGCATGTAAAAGGGGGTAGGCGGCGACGAAGCGCAAGCCGTGATTCCGCGCCCAGGTTGCCAGTTCGTCATTCGCGCCGTCCTCCGCCGCAAGAATTTGAGGGCGCCGCTCATCCACGGCGCGTCCCAGAAGCGAGTCTGCCACGCGGGCCTTTCCAAGGTCGGGTGGCAGGGCTAGCGTGCCGGCCGTGGCTCCAAGCTCAAAGCCGGTTTCAGTGACGTTCACTTTCCAAACGGCGCTCGCTGACATTCCGAAGCGGTCCACCATGCGCACAGCAAGCGCATTCATGATGGCTGCCGGTTCGATTAAGCCGGCCAACTCATCGCCCAAATCTTCGATTTCGCGAATGACGTCGAGGGCCGACGATTCCATTTTTGCGTCTTTCGATGCTTTGCCAGCCGGGGTGCTCTTCATCGCCTTCC
>DASYXZ010000052.1:0-6000 GCA_035934315.1 Terriglobia bacterium
CCCTTGGGGGAGAAGGGTCAGGGGTGAGGGGAGGTTCGTAGCTTCATCAGGTGCGTTTGTATTAGACCAGTTCGCGCAGGGTCCGTGTAGAAATCCTATTCATCAAAGCTTCTTTTGCTCCACGCTTTCCAGGTGTGTGTCAGGCAACGGCCGGCTCGAATAGATGTTGAAGTCACTGACGTCTTTCAAGGCGAAGACCGGCACATCGGGGGCGTGCTGGGCCTTCACGTGGAGGAAGTCCGCGCCTTTAACATCATTCAGGACAAACGCCGGCCGCAGATCTTCTTTCATATAACTTACGTTGATATTACTCATTTCAAGTCCCTTGACGTGGCGGATGAAGAAGCCATAAGCGGGCAATCTGCCAAACATATTGGGCTCAGGATAGCCCGCCTCTTTTTCCGGCGGCTCAATCGCGGCATCTTCTTTGCTTCCGCCGCCCGGGTGAAGAATCGTAATGTTGCTGAGCCTCACGTCTTCAATGTCGTGGCCCGGAATGCCGGAAATGACGGAAGCATAGCGCGCGTCCGTATTGGACACCACGAGGTTCGAAACGTTCACGCGCCGCAACTGCCCCACCGGAACACCCTGGGGCCCGCGCATGCGGCTGCCCAGCCGCATAAAGACCGGCATGTCGGTGATATCCCGCATGGTTATATTGCTTATGGTAATATCTTCGAGCAGCGCCCCGTCCACCGCCTCCAGCGCCAGACCGCGGCTACCCTCAAAGACACAGTTGGTGATGGTGATGTTCTTAAAACCGCCGTTGGACTCCGTGCCGCACTTGATTCGCCCGTTGCGGGAGACTCTGGCGTTTGGGCCGAAGCGCTTGCAGGTGCCGTCCAGCAGCGTACCCTCTTCAAAGCTCCCGGCGAGATAACAATTGCTAATGGTCATGTTTTCGGTGGCGCGCGCATAGCCGAGAGCGTAGGAACTCTTGGGGCAGATTCCATCGTCCCACGGCGAATTAACACTGCAATTGGAGACGCGCACATTGCGGCAGCAGTCGAAGTCAATTCCATCGCGGTTGGTATCGATAATGAGATTGTCCACGGCGAAATTGTCAACCGCAGTGGCCAGAATTCCGAAGTGGCCGCCGTGCAGGATGGCAATATCGCGAATGGTCACGTTGCGGCAGTTCTTCAGGCTGATGGCCTTGTCGGCCACCCCCGGATTGCGCTCGCCGCGGCCCCGAGTGAGGCCTTTACCCCAAATAAGTCCGGGCCCGAGAATGGAGAAATTTTCCAATCCTTCGCCCCATATCAGGGCGTTGTGCCAGTGGCTGTGTCCGTAGTCCTGGTACATGTCCCACGAATTCGGTTCGGCCGGGTCATAGGCGGCGCCCCCACCCTCAGGCGTATCGGCTGCCAGAATCGTGGCGCCTTGTTCGAGGTACAGCGTGATATGGCTCTTGAGACGGATGGAATAACAGAGGTACGTGCCGGCAGGGAATCGCACCGTGCCGCCTCCCGCCGCGGCTGCGGCTTCAATCGCCTTGTTGATGGCCGGAGTGTCCAGCGTCTTGCCGTCGCCCGCGGCTCCGAATGATCGAACGTCAAACACACCGGAGATCGCGGCAGCTTGGAATCCTCCGGCAACGGAAATGGGAGGCGTGGGGCCGGGCGGCTCGAATGGCCGGGGCCGCGGCGCGGCTGTTCCGCGTTGCTGGGCAAAAAGGCGCAGCGGAGCCGCAAGCCCTACTCCAATGCCGAGCATCCTCTGTAGCGCAAGCCGTCGATCCGCTCCGATAGTATCAATTTTGTTGGGCATGACTAGTCCTCCCCGAAATTTTGCAGGGCCGGCTGCGTTACGCCAGCTCGCGCCGGAAAAATTCCATGCTCGCGGCAGCGTCGTTGGCAAAAGTTCCGCGGCCTTCAATCGAGATGCCTCCGCGAAAGTGAATCCGTTTCATCAAGGCGAAGAAGCGGCCATACAACGGGTCTTCGCCGACGTCCCGGGGCCAACGGCGGCCCTGAGGGTTGGCAAAATGGAAGTGCACGATTTCCTTGCGCGCTTTCCAGACGATCTGCGGATCTTCGTTTTCTTCCCGCATATGATAGTAGTCGATGATCATTTTGACGTTTGGATGGCCGGTCTCGCGCACCAACCGCAGGGCCTCGGCGCCGGTGTTGATGATGTTGCTTTCCTTTTTCCGCAATGGTTCAATGGCGATCACAATTCCTTTCGACTTTGCCACCTTGCCGGCCTGGCGCAAGAAATCCTTCATTTGTTGCCAGGCTGCGGTGCGGGAATAACCCGGTGGAACGTTTCGCGAGCCCGCGCTGCCCCACACCACAATACTTCCGCCAAGCTGTCGGCAACGCTCCAGCGAGCTTTCGAGATAATCCTGCAACGCGGCGTGGTCCACCTTGTCGCCCACCACGCGCAGGGTGCGGATGAAGCTGTTGAAGCATTCACAACGGATGGGAGAAGCCAGCACACGCGCCTTGAATGCGGCGAATTTGGTCTCGTCCATTTCAGAAATTTCGGCCACCGAGGGCTCCAGGTAGTCAAAGCCATAATGAATGGCATTTTCCAGGTCGGCGCTCTTGGCGCAGACACCCACTTCCACGCTGTCGGTGCGGGCCGTGGCCTGAGCCGCCAGCGCGGCTGCGCCCAGACTGGTCAAAAAGCTTCGCCTTGAAATCGATAGGGATTTATCAGTCATAGTTATGTCAATCCACGTTTGGTCTGGTTGTTACCGGGCACAAAAATCCGAACTCACAACGAGCCGCATTTTCCCATTCCTGCAAGAGAATGGGCAAGTATTCATTCGCGCCTGCCTGTTCCCTGCCTGAGTTTAACAATTTTGTCGGGCTGAATGTTATCCCATTTTTCCTTCAATCCACCGGGCCAATGGACCACCACGCCATCGAGTCGAGGCGCGTCACCCAGGCCAAAGTGGACGCGAACATCGCTGGCACTCAAGTAACTGGAATCCGTATGCGCCCAACGCCACAAGGTTTTCTGCCCTTGGCGCAAAACGCCGACGCGCGCGCCGATGCCCAAGCGATTCGGTCCGGAGCCTTCGAGCTTTACTTGCAGCCAGTGTTGCCGGGAGCCGATTTGATTGTGTAACAGGCGCACCGGCCCATTATTATTGGTCACCACAATGTCGAGAGCGCCGTCATTGTCGATATCACCGAAGGCCGCCCCGCGGCTCACTTCCGCGCGCTGGAAAGCCGGGCCGGCAATATTGCTGGTTTCGCGGAACCGTTTTGCTTCGCCTTCATTGTGGAAGAGCTGGTTCTTCTGCGCGAAGGGGAAAGGTTTTCCGCGCTCCGATTCCATGCGCGTCACGGCGCCGTTCGAGGTAAACAGATCCAGCCAGCCATCATTATCGTAGTCAAACCATTTGGCGCCAAAGCCGGTCGATCCAAAAGTCGCCTGGGCCAGTCCATATTGGGCGGTCACGTCATCAAACACGGCCTTTCCATTATTGTGAAATAAAGTCACCCCTTCGCCCGTCAGGTTGGTGATCAGGAGGTCCAGGAGGCCGTCGTTTTCCATGTCCTCAGCCGTGACGCCCATGCCCGCTTTGGGCAAACCATCGGCGCTGTAGGCCACTCCTGCTTCCAGCGCGCCTTCCTTGAATGTTCCGTCGCCCTGATTCAACCACAAACGATTGGCCGCCGTGTCATTCGCCACATAAAGGTCGGGCCGCCCGTCGCCATTGAAGTCCGCGCACACCACGCCCAGCGCCGGACCGTAGGACGATGCGATGCCGGAGGATTCCGTGATGTCGGCAAACTTTCCATTACCCAGGTTTCGAAACAGGCGACTCGGGACTGCCTGATACGCCTTCGGCGTGCAGTAATCCAGATCACCGAGGGGACCGTAGCATTGCTTGTTGCCCCGAACGGTGAAATCGACATAGTTGCCGACAAACAAATCGAGTAATCCATCGCCATCGTAATCGAACCAGGCGGCGCATGTGCTCCAGCGGGCGTCATCCACCCCGGCGTCGCGCGTGGCATCGGTGAAAGTTCCGTCCCCGTTATTGTGGTAAAGGACGTTGTGACCGAAATTGGTGACGTAGAGATCCTGGAAGCCGTCATTGTCGTAGTCGCCCACCGCCACGCCCATGCCGTACCCAACGTGGCCCACTCCCGCTTGCTCGGTGACGTCGATAAAATGCAGCTTGCCTGTTTCCGCCAGCATGTTGCGAAATAGCCGGTTGCCAGGCTTCCAACCGGGCGGCGGAGGGAAGAGCAACTTCCCCCGGTCGTCGAGCCTTGTCCCCTGGATCAGATACACATCGAGATCACCATCATTGTCGTAGTCAAAGAGAGCCACGCCGGCGCCCATAATTTCCGGCATATAGTATTGGCCCGTCGCGCCATTGAAATGGTGGAAATTCAGACCTACTTCGGCGGCGATGTCGCGGAAGATGGGTGATTCTGGCGAAGAACTTTTTCGCAAGGCTCGCTTATCTTGAGTGAAGGAGCTAAGCGCCAGGCCGGCCATTAGAATTTCGCGTCGCGTCAAAAAAGTTTTCCTCTCGCAGTGAAAAGTGTTCCGCGGCTGTAGCAGTTAAAATATTTCAACACAGAGGCTGCAGAGTTTACAATCGCATCTTATTTTTCTGTGAACTCTTTTCAATTCTCTCTGTGTGCCCTGTGTTAAATTCCTTTGATTACTTCTCCTGCTCGATGCTTCGAAGGTCCCTGTCAATGCCAGCCAAAAGCTGCGATTGGTTTCGAGCCACCGCCTGGTCACGCGCCCTGTGCATATATTTCAGCGCGTTTTCCCGGTCTCCCTTGCGCCCGTAGGCGATGGCGAGTGCGTACAGATATCCGGGCGTGTTGTTATCAGCGGGAGTGAGCGTCTTCAAAAGGTGCTCAATGGCTTCATCGTATTTTTTCTGGCGCGCAAGAATTATTCCGATATGGTAATGCGCCAGCCGGTAATTCGGCTGGCTTTTGAGGCAGGCCTGGTATTCGGCAAGAGCATCTTCCGTCCGACCCTGTCCTTCCAATAAAAACCCAAGGTTGTTGTGAGCCTCGGCATAGTTCGGATTGATCTTCAAGGCTTGCCGGAAGGCTTGTTCCGCTTCTTGATATTGACCCTCGCCGAAGAGCAGCACGCCCTCGTCGTAATAGGCGTCGGCGCGGTTCGGATCCAAGCGCACGGCTTCCTGGAAATTTTGTTCCGCTTTTTCCGTTTGTCCGGTGCGCCCGTAAAGTGAAATAAGATTGACGCGAGCCTGGACGCTTTTGGGATCAACCGCAAGCGCCTGGTCCTGCTCCTGGATCGCCTCATTGAGCTTGCCCTGTTTTTCCAGCTCGATAGCGCGACGGAGATGCGGATCGGCGCCAAGATTCAAGGCCTGGACGGCGCCCATCAACGGATCTTCGAGCTGCGGCGTTACAGTCATGTTGGCTTCATAAGCACTAAAGTGCGGTTGCGCCATGTCAGGTTTGCCCAGCCTTTGATAGGCCAACGCCAGCGCGTATTGCGCCGCGCCGTAATCGGGAAAAAGTTCGCAGGCTTTGCGGTAGGACTCCGCGGCGGCGGCAATGTCTCCACGCGCGGCCTCAATGCGGCCCATGCCGTAGAGGGCTTCCGCCGTGGCGGCGGTGTCCCCATCACCGTCATTCCCGCGCAGGCGGGAATCCATTGGCTTTGAACTGTCTTTCAAAATCTCTTCGTATATCTTGCCACTCTCATCCAAATCACCGCTGGCCAGCAGGCTTTCAGCCAGCTTCAATCGCGCCGGAAGATAATCCGGGGACAGCGCCAGAGCCTGGCGCAGCGTCGCGGCTGCCTGGTCATACGTGCCCTGATGGAGCTCATCCGCACCCAGATAGTACGCCCACCGAAACGCGCGGGGATCGAGTTGACGGGCGCGTTCGTAACAGAGCGCCGCCGATTCGTACTGCCGATAAGCATCCAGAACCATTCCGAGGTTGCCCGAGGCATTGGCGTTGCGGGGATTGGCGCGCGCGGCGACATCCGCCTGTTGAACCTGGCGTCGGATCGCCGGAAGGAAGTCGGCCA
>DASYXZ010000075.1:0-8130 GCA_035934315.1 Terriglobia bacterium
TAGTGGAATAAAAACATTTCCGGGGCGCCGGCGAGAATCGTCACATAGGCCTGGTCAAGATAAAATGTAGGATCGGTTCCATAGGGATCAAACCATCCGCCTCCGTTCTTGTCGCCCGCAACATCGGTGAGCCAACGGTAAAGAAAGAATCCACGATACTGCTGGGTGTGTCCCCACTCTTCCGAACTGGGATCGCGCAGTTCGGTGCCCGTCCAAACGCGGTCGTAGAGCGCAGTTTCTTCAGCCACGGAATAACCACGGTCTTGAAATTTGTCGTACCACTGGGGGAACTTCAGGATAATCTTGACCTTCGGATTCACCGCGCGCGCCGGACCCAGCACGGCGTCGCGACTCACCTCGATCATCAGTTTCTCTCGATACTGTCGCCAACTCATGCCTCCTCTTGCTGCGGCGCATTCCGAGCATTGGCAATCGGTAAAGAAAAAGTCGTCAATCATAATTTCGTCGAAGATCCCGGCTGCGGCGCGAAAAACCGCCGCCAGATGGTCGCGATTCGCGCGATTGGTAAAACACGCGGCAACGTTCCACCCGGTGGATGGCTTGCCCAGCCCGGTAGTGGTCACGCATCCCGAGACTTGCAGTCCGGCGCGGCGAAATTCATCGCGCGCTGTCTTAAGCGTTTCGGTGTCCGCCTGGTAAGCGTCGCGAAAAACTTCCAGGTAGACTTTGGCCACGCCCATTCTCCGGCAAAATTTCAAGGCCTCCTCACGCCCCTCTGCCGTCGAGAGATGGTCGCGCACATCCTGAGCCGTAAACAAAGTTGACCAATCTGCGCCCCATAGCGGCCAGGGCAGCAGAGTTAGCATTCCCAGCAGCGATACTACGAACAACTTGTTCATCGAACGGTGTTTGGTCATCGGAATTAAATTGCCAATAAAAGAAACGCCTGACGGGCGCTCCTTCCGGTCAGTCCGGCAAATACTTTTGAAACCACGCTACGGTCCGTTCGATGACTTCGCGCTCCCACGCCAGCGATGTGAACGTATGATCGGCGCCGGGTATGATCACTTTCTCTTTGGTGGGGCTGCCGGCCGCCTGGAAAAAATCCTCGGGATGCGAGAGAGGAAGGTAGCCATCTTTTTCCGGATGAATAATGAGCGCCGGTCTTTTGAAACGGGCCATCGACTTCAAAGGATCGATCTCATTCACGTTGTCAAGAAAGCGCGGACTCACATGTTGCGAGCCGAATTCCCGGCTCCCGTTGGTGCCGGCAATGGCCGTGGTGCTATTTTCAGCGAGCACGCGGAGGTGGCCGGGATGAGCCAGCGCAGCCCACAACACCACCGCTCGCGCGCGCGCCTGGGGCGCCACCATGGCGGCGATGGCGCCACCGAGTGACAGGCCAATGAGTCCCAACTTCTTCGTATCAATTCCTTTTTGACGGCGAAAGTATTCGATGGCCGCTCTCGCGTCGGAAATTTCGCCCTGCAAGGTGACTTCGCGGAATTCGCCTTCCGATTCGCCTGAGCCGTAAAAATCAAATCGCAACGAGGCCATGCCCGCTTGGGCAAGGGCGCGCGAACATTTTACGAAAAGCCAGTGCGACTCCATGCGGTCGCCGGTGAACCCGTGGAAAAAAATCACGCCCGGCGCGCCGCGCCGACCTGCGGCCGGGGAGGGCCGGTGAATCATTCCGCGCAATAAATTGCCCGCGTGATTTCGAAACTCCACTAACGATTCCATTTTCATCACTCCAGTCTTTTTCCAGATTGGTTTGCTCAGCCGCGCCCGCCGATTTACGGGCGGCCATGACGCGGCAAAAAGTTAAGTTGCGACTTAAGACTCTCCGTGGCGCCTTGGGCGCTTCGCTTCCTGGTAGGATTCCATGGCGTTGGAAAGATACTCAATGGAAGCAGGCTCAGCCAGCCGATAGTGAACGCGCTTGGGATTCTTGACCTGGCGGAGCGCGATGGAGTCGCATAAAACCAAATCAGCCCCGCGCAAGACGTGTGAGTTTTCCAGGGGCAAGAGGCACTGGATGAGCGTGTGCCGCCGTTCAATTGCCGGAGCCAGAAATCCCTGCGCCGCCTGCAGAACAAGCCGGCTCACTGAGACCACGGCAATCACGGACGGGTCGCGCAATTTGCGAATCATGCCTGCCGATTCCTCCGCCGTGCCGAATGCCACCGGAACAACGGGGCGATCCCTGGGTGTCAAGGGTTCAGTGTCACCCACGGCATACTGCGGCGTGGCGACCAGCGCGCCCACTGCGAGACCGGGTTCAGATGCCAGGTCGCTTCGTCCGCATCCGCAAACCGGCCAGGGCATGGCCTCGCGAATTTCTTCCTGCAGCAGTTCGCGCAATCCAGGCTCCTCTTCAACCACCAGAATATGATCGGGTGGCTGTGTTAACAGGCGTTCCCGCATCCGTTCACGGAGCGCTTGCAGTGAATAACCCTGCTGGCGGGCTTGCTCGATGGTGAGATTGATCATTTCATCCAGGTCCTGCCGTTGCCTCACTGGCGCAACTTCTTCCGGCGCTCGAATCACCACCAGATGACTGCCGCGCCGGCTCTCCAGCCAGTGGCGGCGCACCAAGTCCTGGTAAGCGTGACTGATTGTGTTGTGATGGATTTTTAGTCGGCGCGCGAGTTCGCGCACGCTTGGCAATGACTCACCGAGTTTCAACTTGTCTGTGGCAATCAGCAGAATGATTTGCTCCGTCACTTGTTGACGAAGTGGAACATCGCTCTCCTTGCTGATGCGAATCTCCATATCATTCAGCCCCGCGCAAAAGCGATCCGCGCCCCGTCTCTCCACCGCCCGCCAGGGAGCGATTCTACGCCAACTTTCGCCATTGTGACACTACAGAAACTGTCACTCCCGCTGTAGCGCGTCATTCTGCCACTGGCTAAGCTGCTGCGCAGAGGTGAAATTATGTGGAATGAAATTTTCGGTTGGTTCTCGGTGCTGGCGGGCCTCGCGATGGGGTTGTACATGGGGATGAAATTCCAACGCGAAGACTGGCTGGGTGGTTACAACGCGTTTCCGCGCCGGATGGTCCGCCTGGCCCACGTCGCGCTGGTGGCGCTGGGCATGCTCAATATTCTTTTTGCTCAAAGCGCGGCGCGCCAACGTCTAAGTCCGGCACTCGCCCAGGCGGCTGCAGCGGCCTTCATGGGGGCAGCCATCCTGATGCCTGCCTGCTGCCTCTGGATCGCAGCGCGCCGCCGCCACTTTGAGTTTTTCGCCGCTCCCATTGGGTGTCTCGCCACCGGATTGATTCTGACCATAGGAGGCCTGCTC
Source organism: Terriglobia bacterium (assembly GCA_035934315.1). Taxonomy (GTDB): domain Bacteria; phylum Acidobacteriota; class Terriglobia; order UBA7540; family UBA7540; genus DASYXZ01. Next base: position 3,268 of record DASYXZ010000075.1, read on the forward strand.
CGATGAAAGTTGGATTGATTGCCATGAGTGGAATTCGGCCGGAAAATCCAGAGCTGATGAAACTCGGATTAAAGCTTCCGGGATTCCTCGAACGCGCGCAAACGCTTTTCGCCATGCCCAGCCTGTCGCTATTGACGCTGGCCGGGATGGCGCCCGATGACATTGAGATTGTGTACCGCGAGTATCGCGAGTTTCCGCCCGACTCGCCGCCCGAGTGCGACCTCGCGGCCATCACGAGTTTCACGGCGCAAATCGAGGACGCTTATCGAATCGCGGACATTTATCGCGCCCGAGGCACCCAAGTGGTGATGGGCGGCCTGCACGTGTCAAAGCTCCCCGAAGAAGCCGCGCAGCACGCGGACGCGGTGGCCATGGGCGAGGGCGAAATACTCTGGCCGCGCATTTTAAATGATTTCCGCCAGCGCCGCATGGCTCCGCGTTACGAGCAGGCGCCACGCGAGAGCTACGACTTTTGCCTCTCGCCCATGCCGCGCTACGATCTACTGGATCCGGAAAAGTACAATCGCTTTCCCGTCCAGACCAGCCGCGGCTGTCCGTTCAAATGCGAGTTCTGCGCCAGCTCCATCATGCTGACGCCGCGTTACATTCACAAACCGGTGGAACGTGTGATGGCGGAAATCCGCGAAATCAAAAGTCGCTGGCCGCGGCCCTTCATCGAGTTTGCCGACGACAATACATTTGCCGACGCGCGCTACGGCCGCAAACTGGTTGAGGCGCTGGGCCGGGAAAATGTGAAGTGGTTTGCTGAAACCGATATTTCAGTCGCGCAGGACAACGAGCTGTTGCGCCTGATCGCCCAAAGCGGCTGCCGACAAATTCTTGTGGGCCTTGAGACTCCCACCGCCCATGGCTTGAATGGGATCGAATTACGGTCCAATTGGAAATTTCGAAATCGCGATTTTTATCGGGCCGCCATTGAGCGGATCCAATCTCACGGCATTACGCTGAACGGCTGTTTCGTGCTCGGCCTCGACGGCGACACAGAGGAAGTTTTCGATCTCATTCCGAGATTCGTGGAGGACACCGCTCTCTATGACGTGCAGGTGACCGTGCAAACACCTTTTCCGGGAACCCCATTATACAATCGCTTTCTGGCCGCCGGCCGCCTGATCGAGCCGCGCAATTGGCGCAAGTGTTCGCTGTTCGACGTGAATTTTCACCCCGCGCAAATGACGGCTGACCGGCTGGAGCGAAAGTTCGCGCAACTCGTTTCCGAACTTTATAATCCGGAGGCTGTCGCGCATCGACACCGCCGGTTCATGAAAGTCTACGGCCCTAAATTTCGTAAGCCTGCGCCCGAGCTGTGCGTGGCATGAACCTCGGGGACCCCAGGTTCTGCTTGTCGCCCCGCCCTCCGAAAGCCGACGCAAGCCTCCACCCTACGTTAGCGGCGCGAAGCGGCGCACCGACTCTTAATTCTGACTCCTGACTCCTGATTCAAGTGTGACACTCGCGAAACTGTCACCAGCCTGGTGGAAAGGCGCGCGGCATTCCCCATAGAATCGTCCCGAAAGATGGGAGGGACGCCCTGGCAAATAGTACGCTTGAATTTAAGCCCAATCCGAACTATGGTGTCAGACAGTCTGCCGGGCACGATTTCAAAAAAGCTGTTCACGGCCCAGAACGAGCCTTGGAACATTCGCGCGACGCCGGGCAAGACGGCGCGCGCATGGCTGCCGGGCGCTCGAAGGGGGACCCTATGGCGGCGCAAGGGTATTCGAAAGTTTTAAAGCGGCCGGGTTACGCATTCCTTCTCGCCGCGCAGGCGCTGGCGGTTTTTGACGACAACACTTTTAAGCAGTTACTGTTCTTCTACGCTGCAACCACCCTTGCTGACCCGGCAGCACGATCCAAAGTAATTGGGTGGGGCACCGCGCTCTACGTTTTGCCTTACATTTTTCTCTCATCCTATGCCGGGCAGATTGCCGACCGCTTTTCCAAGCGCCACGTGATCATCACGCTGAAGGTGATTGAGGCCGCCATCCTCAGCTTCGCCACTTATGCGATGTTCGTTGGCCATATGAACGGCATGCTCGCCGCCCTCTTCCTGCTGGGCATCCACGCCGCGTTCCTTGATCCTGCCAAAGAAGGGATCCTGCCCCAGATTTTTCCCGATGAAGATTTGTCGCGCGCCAACGGCCTGATGCAGCTCACGGTTTACAGCATGATCGTCCTTGGACCTGTGGCCGCCGGTTTCCTGTTCGATTCTTTTTCGCAGACACCCTATATTCCCGTGGCCATACTGGTGGGAACAGCCCTCACCGGATTGCTGCTGGCGCTGGGCGTTACGAAAGTGGCGCCCATCAGTCAGGGCGGAAAATTCCGCCTGAACTTGTTGAGCGAATTCTGGCGCGACTTCGCGGAAATACGCGCCTCGCGAGCGCTGCTCCAGACCGTGCTGGCCATCGCTTATTTCTGGTTTCTCGGCGCAGTCTATCTTCAAAACGTGATCGGCTACGGCCGCGACCTGCTCCAACTGAACGCCACCGGCATCAGCTATTTGACCGCTTCGGTCTCGATTGGAATCGCACTCGGCGCATTCATTGCGGGTAAACTTTCCGGCGATCAGGTCGAGCTGGGTTTGGTGCCCATCGGCTCAGTGGGCCTCGGAATCTTCGGTGTCTACCTTTACTTTGCTCACCAATCCTTCGCGCACGCGCTTGCCGGACACTTCCTCATTGGTTTTTCAGGCGGGATTTTTATCATCCCGCTTCAGTCTTTCCTGCAAGCGCGCGCCGGGGAACATTCCAAGGGCAGGGTTATTGCCACGTCAAACGTCCTCACCTTTACCGGGGTTGTTCTTGGCGCGGGCCTCTTCAATGTGCTCTCCGGGCCGGCGCATCTGAAGCCCAATGAAATTTTGTTGGTGATGGCATTCATTTCATTTGCCGCCACGATCTACATCATGACCGTGCTTCCGGATTTCACCATTCGACTTTGCCTCTGGCTGCTCGCCCACACTTTTTATCGCATTAAAGTTCGCGGGGCGGAAAACCTGCCCCGGCGCGGCCCCGCCCTGCTGGTGTGCAATCATATTTCCTACGTTGACCCTTTTCTCATTGGCGCCTGCACACAGCGCTTTGTCCGTTTTCTGATGTATCGCCATTTTTACGAAACGGGCGGCGTCCATTGGCTGGCAAAACTAATGGGCGCGATTCCGATTGCGCAAGACGATCCTCCCCGCAAGGTTGTGGAATCGTTGCGCGAAGCTCAGGCGGGACTGAAAGAAGGGCATCTGGTTTGCATCTTCGCCGAGGGTTCCATCAGCCGCACCGGGAATCTGCTTCGATTCCGCCGCGGCTTTGAGCGCATCACGCGCGGCATGGACGTTCCCATCATTCCCATTCACCTGGACCGCGTTTGGGGCAGCATCTTCAGCTACGAACGCGGGAAGTTTTTCTTCAAGTGGCCGCGCCAAATTCCTTATCCGGTCACCATCAGCATCGGCCCCGCGCTCACCAGCGATTCCACACCTTTCCAGGTTCGCCAGGCGGTGATGAAGCTGAGCACGGAAACTTTCGCGCACCGCGACGCCACCCAGCGTCCGCTGCCCGAACTTTTTCTGGATTCCTCGCGCCGCAATTGGCGGCGTTTTGCCATGGCTGATTCTTTCGGACGACGATTGAATTTTGGCCGCACGCTCGTCGGCGCCATGCTGTTCCGGCGAATGATCCTGGACCGTTGCCGCAACGAAAAAATGGTGGGCGTCCTCTTGCCACCTTCCGTGCCCACCGCGCTGCTCAATCTCGGCATCAGCATGGCCGGACGCGTGCCGGTGAATTTAAATTACACATCTTCCCCGCAGGCTATTGCCACCGCCACTGAACGTTGCGAGATCAAAACTATTTTCACCACGGAAAAATTGCTGGAGAAACTTTCCATCCCTCGCACTCCGGGCATGGTGATGATTGAAGACGCGGCCAAAAGCTTTTCCTCAACGGACAAATTTCTTTACACCGTTGCGGCGCGGTTGTTGCCCCGTTTTGCTTTGCACGCCTGGCTCCTGCCGCGCGACCGGAAGTTGGACGCGATTGCCACCGTGATATTTTCCAGCGGCTCGACGGGCATTCCCAAGGGCGTGATGCTGAGCCATCGCAATATCGTTTCCAACGTCGAGGGCGTTCAGCAGGCCATCGCTGTCGATCGCAACGACTGTCTGCTGGGCATTCTTCCCTTCTTCCATTCGTTCGGCTTTACTGATGGACTCTGGCTTCCCATGCTTTCCGGTTTCGGCGTGGTGTATCACGCCAACCCGCTCGAAGCGCGAAAGATCGGAGAGCTCTGCCGCAAATTCCACGTGACGATTTTGATCAGCACGCCGACTTTTTCCTGGAAGTACGTTCAGATTTGCGCGCGCGAGGATTTTGCTTCGCTCAGGCTCGCCGTGGTGGGCGCGGAAAAGATGAAGCCGGAACTTGCTCAGGCTTTCAAGGACAAATTCGGCGTTGACTTATTCGAAGGCTATGGATGCACCGAACTCTCGCCCGTGGTCGCAGTCGGCGCGCCCGGTTATTCCGACCCCATCGAGAAACAGCCTGGGCACAAACCCGGCACCGTCGGGCATCCGATTCCCGGAGTCACCGTGCGCGTGGTCGAGCCGGAAACTTTGGTGGACCTTCCGCCTGACAAGGAAGGTATGTTGTTGGTAAAAGGTCCGAGCGTGATGATGGGCTATCTCGGCCAGCCGGAAAAAACCAGCCAGGTGTTGGTGCAGGATGGCTGGTACGTTACCGGCGACATCGCGCGTCTGGACGAAGACGGCTTTATCACTATCACCGACCGGCTGTCGCGCTTCTCGAAAATCGCCGGCGAAATGGTGCCGCATATTCAAGTTGAAGACGC
>DASYXZ010000097.1:0-9810 GCA_035934315.1 Terriglobia bacterium
GTTAATTCCCGAGTGGTCGCGGTTGTTGGCGCGAATGATTTCGTTATTACGAATGGAAAGAGTTGTTTTGCAGCCGTCGCCGCAGTGGTTGCAAATAGTTCCGGTGTAAGTCAGTTCCCAGGGGCGCGTTTTGTATCGATAAGTGCCGCTGGTCAGCGCGCCGACGGGACAGATATCGATGCACATGCCACATTCTTCGCACTCCAATTTTTCGCCATGATTGGGAATAATCTCGCTGTGCCCGCCGCGGAACCCGATGCCATAGGCGTTCACATCCATGCCTTCGTCGCAAACGCGGATGCAACGGTAGCATAGGATGCAGCGCGGCCGATCGTAATAAACAAGGCTGGAGAACTTTTTCTCTTCCTCGTGAGTCTTGGTTTCGAGAAAGCGCGTTTCCGCGGCGCCATAACGGAAGACGGCATCCTGAAGTTCGCACTCGCCGCCCTTGTCGCACACGGGACAATCGAGCGGATGGTTGGTAAGCAAAAATTCCAGCATGGCCTTGCGCGCGTTCTTCACTTCGTCGTTTGCGGTGTGCACCACCATGCCGTTGGCCACCACGGTAGTGCAAGCCGTTTGCAACTTAGGCATCTTTTCAATCAAGACCACACACATGCGGCAAGCGCCCTGCAAAGCCAAGCCGGGATAGTAGCAAAAACTTGGGACATCAATCGCGCTTTGCTTGGCGGCCTCGATCAGCAGAGTCCCCGGCGGGACGGTGATCGATTTGCCGTCTATAGTCAGCGTAACGGTGGTGGGTGGTGCGACTGTAACTTGATCAGGCATTCTTTTCTCAGCTCAAAAAATCCGAATCATGAATTAAGAAATATGAAATGACCTCGATATCTTTAATTCATCCTTCATACTTCATAATTCCTTACAATCCCAACTAACCTGCAGCTACTGTCTTTCGCTCATACGGGCACGCCCCGAGTCTTATGTGTTCTTCAAACTCGTGGCGAAACTTTTTCAAAATGCTAATTACCGGCAACGCGGCCGCGTCGCCCAGCGGGCAAAGCGTCTTACCAAGAATATTGAAGGCAACATCCAGGGCGGTGTCCGGATCCTCAGGGACGCCGCCGCCGGCATGAAAACGCGTGAGTAGAGTTTTCAGCCAGGAGGTGCCTTCGCGGCAGGGGATGCACCAGCCGCAGGATTCGTGGGCATAGAATTGCGAGATGCGAAGCGCAGCTTTTACCATGCAAGTATCTTCGTCCATGATGACGACTCCGCCTGACCCCAGCATGGAACCGATTTTGGCCAGCGAATCGAAATCCATCGGCACATCAATTTCGTCTGCCGTGAGCACGGGACATGACGAACCGCCGGGGATAACACACTTCAGTTTCTTGCCGCCCGGAATGCCTCCGCCCACTTCCTCGATGATGCGGCGAAGCGGGAACCCCATGGGCAGTTCGTAAACGCCCGGTCTCGCGATATGTCCGCTCAGGCAGAAGAGACGCGTCCCGCCATTTTTTGCGCTGCCGAGCTTCGCGTAAGCCTCCGCGCCCATCAGGAGGATGGCCGGAACGTTGGAAAGTGTTTCCACATTGTTGACAATTGTCGGGCAGCCGTAGAGCCCGACCACGGCAGGAAAGGGCGGCTTGACGCGAGGATAGCCACGCAAGCCCTCGAGCGAATTCAGCAGCGCGGTTTCCTCGCCACATTCGTAGGCGCCGGCGCCCGTGTGCGTGGCAATATCGAAATTAAATCCCGAGCCCATAATATTTTTGCCGAGAAACCCGTGAGCGTATGCTTCCGCAATGGCGCGATCGAGGATATTCAGAAGATACCGGTATTCACCGCGAACGTAAATGTAGCCCTGGTTGGACTGAATGGCAAACCCGCCGATGGCGATCCCTTCGATCAACTGGTGAGGGTCAAACTCAATCAGCGGCCTGTCCTTGCAGGTCCCGGGTTCGCTTTCATCTGCGTTGCACACCATGTACTTGGGCTTGTTGATATTCTTGGGCACGAAACTCCACTTCATGCCCGTGTTGAAGCCGGCGCCACCGCGCCCACGCAGCCCGGAATTCTTAACTTCGTTGATCACTCCATCCGGGCCCATCCCCAGGGCCTTTTTGAGCGCAGTGTAGCCATCGTTCTGTAGGAAAACGTCAATCGACGGGGAATTGGGAATACCCATCCGCCGGGTGATGACCTTCACCTCCAGGGGTGATCCTTTCATGTAGCTTTGGTAATCGCTCATAGGTCTTTCAAATTATTGTGAACGGCGGATTGTGAAACTTTTCTCAGCATTGTTGTCACTGGGAGTTTCGAATTCACTATTTACTATTCACCATTTTCAGCGAATATCCGCATCTCTCAAACTCAAGCATCGCCGTTTTTCCGCAGCTTATCAATCAACGCGTCAATTTTTTCCGGCGTCAGGTTTTCGAAGAAATCATAATTCACCTGCATGGCGGGAGCGCCGCAACAAGCGCCAAGACATTCCACTTCTTCCAGTGAGAATTTTCCGTCGGGCGTGGTCTGTTTATGGCCGATGCCGAGTTTTTTCGAACAATGGTCCAGCATCTCTTCACCTCCCCGCAAGAGGCATGAGATATTGGTGCAAACCTGAAAGTTATATTTACCGATGGGGCGGCGATGGAGCATCGAATAGTAACCGATGTCCTCGATCACTTCGATGGGACGCACGTCCACTGCCCGGGCGATTTCCTGAATTAATTCGTCACTTACGTAGCCAATCTCATCCTGGCCAAACATGAGCAGGGGCACAATCGCCGAACGTTTCACCGGATAGCGGGCGATGACCTGGTCGAATTTTGCCTTGAGCGTTTCTGAAAGCATGGTTAGTTGTCAGCAGCCAGTTATCAGTTGTCCGTCGTCAGCGGTTCTTCACGACAGACCACTGGACTCGAACAAAAAACATTCTTACCGGTCGATCTCTCCCAGAATCACGTCAATACTTCCGATACACGCCACCACATCGGCAATCAGCCGTCCTTCGATCATCCTGGGCAGCGCCTGCAGATTGGCAAACGAAGGCGCGCGCACATGACAGCGCCAGGGCTTGGGCGATCCATTGCTCACCATGTAGATTCCCAACTCGCCGCGCGGCGATTCAATGGACTGATAAACCTCGCCGATGGGCGGGTGGAAACCCTCCGTCACGATCTTGAAGTGGTAGATCAGCGATTCAATGCTGGTCTTCATGCTTTCGCGGTCAGGCATGACGATGTGCGGAGCGTTGGCTTTGATGCGCCCTTCGGGAAGGCCTTCCATCGCCTGACGCACGATTTTTAGCGACTCGCGCATTTCTTCAACCCGCACCATGTAGCGCGCAAAGACATCGCCCTGAGTCCGGACGGGAACATTGAATTCAAATTTATCGTAACTCGAATACGGTTGTTTCTTCCGCACGTCCCAGTCGACACCCGAACCGCGCAACGACGGCCCTGAAAGCCCGTAGGCTATGGCGTCTTCTTTTGAAATCACGCCCACGCCCTGAGTGCGGCCCGTCCAGATGGGATTTTTAGTCAGCAGTCCCTCGTATTCATCAATGCGTTGGGGAAATTTCTTCAGAACTCTCTCCACTGCTTTCAGCCAGCCGATGGGGGGCTCAAGCGCAAGTCCGCCAATGCGGAAAAAGCTGGTCATCATCCGTTGGCCGGACACCATTTCAAAAATGTGCATGAGGTCTTCCCGCTCGCGGAAGCAGTAAAGGAAAACCGTCATTGCCCCGATATCGATGGCGTGCGTGCCCAGCCAAACCAAGTGGCTGCCGATACGCGTAAGTTCCGTCAGTAGCACGCGGATCCACTGGGCGCGCGGGGGAATTTCAAGATCGAGCAGCTTTTCCGTCGCCAGGCAAAAAGCGAGATTGTTCGACAGAGGCGCAAGGTAATCCATCCGGTCAGTCAGTGTAATTCCCTGCGAGTAAGTTTTATCCTCGAAAGATTTCTCGAAACCCGTGTGCAGATAGCCGATGTCGTAGATGGCGCGCACCACGGTTTCGCCATCCAGCTCGAGAACCAGCCGCAAAACCCCGTGCGTCGAGGGGTGTTGCGGCCCCATGCTGAGGATGACTTTTTCTTCCTGGCCCGGAATTTTTTCCAGCGTTACGGCCATCGGGTGATATTTCCCTGGACGGGGTAATCCTTGCGCAACGGATGCCCATCCCAATCTTCCGGCATAAGAATGCGGCGCAGATCAGGGTGACCTTGAAAGTGGATTCCAAAAAGGTCAAACACTTCGCGCTCAAACGCATTGGCCGCGGGCCATACGGGCACCATGGAATCCACCCGGGGATTTTCGCCCGCAATTCTTACTTTCAATCGCAGGCGCTCGTTGGTCTCAAATGAAAGCAGGTGATAAACCGTCTCGAAGCGTGGCTCGCCCGGATAATGGTCAACAGCGGTTACGTCGGAAAGGTACTTAAAAGAAAGGTCGGGCATGTCGCGCAGGAACTCGCATACGGTGCGGAGGTGATTCGCCCGGATGTTGATCGTCGTTTCCCCTCGGAAAGTTTGAACGTCCTCAACGGCGTCAGAGTTAAACTTCCGAAGTCTTTGAAGGGCGAGATTTGATTCAGCGTCGGTCTGCATAAAGGTGTGACACTAATAAGAAAGGTCGAAAAGTTAAAGGGTAAAGGGTAAAAAAAACAAACAGCAGTGCGATTTGGAAATGGTCGATACATGCATCCCATCGAAAAAAATGATGCAGAGATCATAACTCATAAATTGTCCTTACTCTCCATGCGACCTAAACTCAAACTTAAATTATACCCGTTACCCTTATAACCTTTTTTCACTTCTTCCAGTCGAGCGCCCCTTTCTTCCAAATGTAAACATATCCCGCTCCCAAAATGGCGATGTATATAAACATTTCCACAAAGCCGGACCATCTCAGGCTCCGATAAACCACCGCCCACGGATAAAGGAAAACCGCCTCAACGTCAAACAAAATAAATAGCATTCCCACTAGATAAAAACTTATGGAGAAGCGTTCGCGAGCGTTTCCGACGGGTGCAATACCGCACTCATAAGGTGAAAGCTTCTCCCTGGAGGGCCGCTTGACGCCCACCCAGGCGGACATGCCCAGGATGGACGCTGCGATCAGAACGACCACACCAAAATGCACGAGAATGGGAAGATAATCTCCAAGCATTGCAATGGGTTACAGGAAGTTTCCGGATGCTTTTCTAAACTCAACACTATAAGAGCCGCGAAATAAGTGTGTCAAGTTTTTTCTTGCCTCGCGCCCATGAAGCCGCTAACATTCACGAATGGCTAAGGCATTTTCAGGCCATCCCGAGGTGCTGGTTTATGGTCACCGGCTTTAACACGGACATCAAGCATGAGGGCATCGTCTATCACATTCAGACCGAGCCGCGAAAAAAAGACGCGGGCATCGAGACGATGGTTTACATTCGCGGAGCCGTCATCCATTCTTTGACAACTTCCTACGAGGACTTCCTTCGCTCTCCCGATTACAGTGACGATAAGCTGAAAAGCATGTTGGAGGCGCAGCATCGGCTGGTGATTGGGCGCATTCGCGGTGGCGAGATTAAGCCTCCCGCTCCTCCGGCGGGAAGCGCATAGCGCCCCTCCAACTATTTGGCCTCGTTTTCGGCGCAAGCAGGGAGAGGGACATTTGTATAGAAGTCATTCCTCCGGCGCCGCGAATTAAGCTGGAACGGGACTATTTGGAGATCAGGTTGATCACCATTCACGTGAACGGCGAGAAGAAAGAAATTCCGGAAGGTTTGAAGCTGACGGCATTGCTGGAATGGTTGCGACTTCCCGGTGATCGGGTCGCGGTGGAACACAATCTCGAAATCGTGCCGAGAAACCGATGGCACGCGACAGCCGTGCAGGACGGAGACCGTCTGGAAGTGGTACATTTTGTGGGCGGCGGTTCCGATTTTGGATTTTAGACTTTTGTTTTCTAGTCGGCATGCCGGCGGTTTGTATTTGCTACCCAATCGAATTTGACCTCCAGCATCGCAAATCCGACTAAGACCGAAGACTATTATTTTCTATGGACCCCAATAGTTCTTCAACGCTCATTTTCGCCACCCTGCTGATCAAACTGGGCGGCGTCGCGCTGATGGCGGGTTTCGTCGCGCGTTTCCCCCGCTTCCGGCGCTTGATTCTGGAAGAGCGGCGTTCACCACGACAGAAACTTGAGTTGGCGGCTTTCCTGGGCGCGCCTTTTATGCTGGGCGTGCTGACGCGTTTGGTGGCCCACTATCCGGGCACCGACCTGAGCCTGGAGGCGACGGTTCTGGCCGGCCTGCTGGGCGGCACCATCGTCGGCCTCGGCGTTGGGATGATGGTGAGCCTCCCAGCATGGTTAATTGGCCATGAATTTCTTGCCCCTCTGATGGCGGCGCTCTATGCGGTGGTTGCCGGATCCGCCCGCTATGTTTGTCCCGATAAAGAAGAGATCTGGAAATTCTCTCCCTTCATTGACCTTAGCCTCTACCGGTCCATTAAGAAACGGTTCAAGCATCCCGCCATCGATTGGCAGGTTTTATTTTCGCTGGTGTGTGTGATTCTCGAAATCGCGCGCCTGACCATTGGCCGGATTTCCCACCAACGCCTCTTCTTCCTTTCGTCCCCGCATCCCTGGACGAATTTCCTGATTGTTCTCACCACGCTGATCGGCGTCGGTCTTCCGGTGCGCATTTGGAATAATACCCGCATCCAAAATAAACTCGAAGAGCAGGAGTTGGCGTTGATGCAAGCGCGCGTGGACGCGCTCATCAGCCAGATCAACCCGCATTTTCTTTTCAACACATTAAATACGGTCTCATCATTGGTGCGCTTTGACCCGGACACAGCCCGCACCGTGGTCTTGAAGCTCTCCAACATTCTTCGCCGGCGGCTCAAGGCCCAGGTTCACTTTTCACCGCTCAGGCAGGAAATCGAATTTATCGATGACTACCTGGATATTGAGGTGGTGCGCTTCGGCCGCGACAAGCTCCAAATAAGGAAGGAGATTGATCCGGAAACCCTGGAAGTGGTGGTGCCCAGCATGATCCTCCAGCCGCTGGTGGAGAATGCCATCCGCCACGGCATTGGACCCAAGATTGAAGGTGGAACCATCACGCTTCGCGCCTGGCACAACAACGGACGCCTTGCGGTGGAAGTCATTGACGACGGCGTGGGAATCCCGGATGGACGGCGCCACGAGGTCTACGATTCCGGCATCGGCATCTCCAACGTTCGTGAGAGGTTGAAAGTTCTCTACGGCCAGGAATTCACATTCGAGATCGATAGCAAACCGGGAAAAGGCACCGCCATCCGGTTTGAAATTCCCGAACTCATCACGGCTGAGGCGGCGCAAGTTGTACCCGCTACAGCGCCATCATGAGGTTAATTTCAACTCCATCCAAACCACATTCCTCCGCTCGACCGGGATAAGTTGTGCTAAACTTTTGCCGCTGGGCGCAAAAATAGTTTGTTCCGAAACGGCCTCGTTGAAACTGACAGAGAGATGGCAAGCAACCAAATTGGCGAATAATTAATCTCTCTCCAAGCTGGCTCTGATGAGCAACGTCAGGAGATGGCCTCCGTCCCTCACATTCGAATTCACAGGAGCGAGGACTTACGTATGGCGAAAAATGGAACGGCAGAAGAAAAAATGACTCCGGACACCACGGACGTGACGGAGAAGGATCCGAGCTTGACCCAGGCGGGCAAGCGGAAGAGTGCAACCTCGATGAGCATGATCGAGCCGCGTTTTCGCAATATATACAAGTCGTTCTATAAGGAAAGCTACTTCACCCCTACAACTCTCGATTTGAAAACCAAAGAACTGATTGCCATCGGGGCATCGTTGGCGGCGAAGTGCGAAGGATGCCTTCAGGGCCACATCAAGAAGGCGCTGGAAATCGGGCTGACCAAGGCTGAAATCAGCGACGCGATTGTGATTGCCGTGGGCATCGCCGCCGCCGGAGTGGTGGACATGTCTGACCACGCCGCGACCAAACTGGACCTCCATCACTTCGAATAGGACGGCTTGGGGCCTCGACTCCATCACCCCGAGCGCCCGGGACCCGCGCGCCGGAGACGGGCCTTTCACTCCTTCTGGAATTTCTCGGGAAAACGGATCAAAGGCAGCGAGTGGATTACAGGGTTATCGCCAACTTATTTCTGCTGCTCTTTCTGGGTGTTGCTGACAACCAGATGGTCGCCGCGCTGCTGCCCGTCCTCGGCGGCTCCCTTCACAAAACCGTGGAAGTCGCTGGCATGCTAGTGGTGGTCTATTCGGTGACGGCCGCGATTGCCTCTTTTGTCGCCGGCGCTCTTTCCGATCATTACGGACGTCGTAAATTCTTAATGGCAGGCGTGGTGGTGTTTGCCGCGGCCTCATGGATTTCATCCCAAACGCAAACCTTCAGTGAATTGATGCTGGCACGCGCGCTCACCGGATTTGCCGCCGGCACAATTTCTACTTGCTCCATCGCTTTTGCCGGCGACTGGTTTGCCTATAACGTCCGGGGCAGGGCGATTGGTCTGGTATCGTCCGCATACTTTGCGGCACCTATCATCGGCGTACCTCTGGCGGGGCAGATTGCCGACCATTTTGGCTGGCACTGCGTCTTCCTTTTTTTTGCCGGACTCTCATTCGTCGTCGCATGCATCTCTCTTTTCCTCCCCACGGAACAGGTGAATCCCCAGCCTTCAGTGGACAAACTTCGCGCCACAATTTTTGTGTTTCGCTCTTTCCTTAAAAGGCGTGATATTGTTGCCGCGTTGTGCGTGGCCTTTTTCGTGTCCGCTGGCCTCGTGGGTTTTATTACTTATATCGGCCAATGGCTAAGCGATCACTTTAAAATTCCGACCAGCGGGATCACGCTAGTCTTTATGGTGGGAGGATTGGCATCGCTTGCGGGCGCGCCCCTGGGAGGAATCCTCGCGGACCGCTGGGGCAAGAGAAAGGTTTCCATTGCCAGCAACATTCTTCTGGCGCTGGCCGTAGCTTTGGTTCCATTCCTTCGCTGGGGATTCTGGCTCTTCCTGGTTTTCGGAGCCACAGGATTGGGCGCGGCGTTCCGGCAGGGTCCCCTGACCGCGCTGATGACGGAAATGGTTCCCGCGGGGCAAAGGGGATTTTTCATCGCGTTAAGGAACATCGCTTCGCAACTCGGCATTGGAGCGATTGCGCTGTTGGGTGGGATACTTTACCAACACAACGGCTATGTTGCCGTCACAACCCTTTGCGCCGTGATGACAATGCTGGTGGCAGTTTTGCTGGCCACCCACATTGTCGAGCCTTCGCCATTGATCGAACACGCCAATTAGCGGCGACTGGGCGTAGGGGCGGGGCTCGCCCCTGCCCTCCGAGGCCAGGGCAAGCCCTGGCACTACAAAAGCGGCGGCAAGCCCTCTGCCGTCCGGTACCATGGCAAGGCGCCGCACTCGATAAGGAGAAACATTTGAGTGCATTCAAAATAATCAGAAAAATAGTTACTTGGGTGTTGGGTATAGCCCTGATTATTTTCTTTGTTTTTTTCTACGGAGTGGTGCCCTGGTTTCTTACTGGCATTGTCACCACCAGCCGTTTTCATTTTCGCGACCCGAACGACGGGAAAACACCAAAAGACTTCGGCATGGATTTCCAATCCGTGGAATTTCATTCCTCCGACAATATTCTATTAAAGGGTTGGTACGCCCCCGCGAGCGGTCCTGCCAAAGGGACGATCATTTATTGCCACGGCCAAAACCGCACGCGTGTTGAAATGTTGCCCTATGCCGCCTTTGCCCACACTTTGGGTTACAACGGATTGCTTTTTGATCTTCGCCACCAGGGCGCGAGCGGAGGAAACGTAGGCTC
>DASYXZ010000109.1:0-30785 GCA_035934315.1 Terriglobia bacterium
GTTAAGGACAATGCCTCCGAAGATTTCAATGCCCGGCACTTCCTTGCGCACGATATACGCAAGCGAGGCAGTGGGCTCAAAGTGGTTCTTCAAAACAAGCGCGCGCATGCCCCGGCTCCGCGCCAGCCGCGCGAGATCGATCGCGTCAATGGATCGTGGGATACTGTCCGGGTCGCAATGCACATGAATGTCTATGGCGCCATTCAGGGGCGCTTGCCCGCGCGCCCCGGATGCCGCCACCATGACAGCCGCGAACAACTTGAATATCGCTAACCGCGATTTAATCATGTGGAAGTAATCGCTCCTTCTCAGAACCGATTTTCCGCGACCGAGTGGGATTGTCGCGTAATGACCGATTAGCCGGTAGCCACGGTCAATTCGCATTTTAATTGACCGTGGGTTTGTCGATCAACAAGACCTTTTGTGATTATATCGCAGTGCGATGTATTCATCCCTTACAAGCCCACGCAGGAAAGCCCTGTGGCTGAATGAATGCCCACACTCAGGAAGGCGCTGAGTGTGGCTACCCGCTCAAATTCCTCAACCCAAAAGCGACGGCGCATTCCCATCCCGCAGGCGCGGGAGGTATCCAGCCTCTCGACGCTGCATTTCCACGGCGTGTGCGACGGATTTCCCTCTCCAGGACTCTCATCTCTTGCCTGCGCGCAAACTGTTTTTCGGTAATACATTACAACAGATTTCGCGACTTGCAAAAGGTTTGGATTACAATGGCGGCATGAACTTTTCAGGAGGGAGATAAAACATGCCTCAAC
This sequence comes from Terriglobia bacterium, assembly GCA_035934315.1. Taxonomy (GTDB): domain Bacteria; phylum Acidobacteriota; class Terriglobia; order UBA7540; family UBA7540; genus DASYXZ01. The sequence continues at coordinate 774 of DASYXZ010000109.1, forward strand.
AGAAACAGATTGCCTGGGCCCAGCTTCGCGTTGGAATTTTAGTGCTGGTCAGCCTCCTCGTTCTCGGAGCCGGAATTTTCTTTATCAGCGGGCAGGTCGGCTTCCTCAGCCGGCGCTACATATTGAAGACTTACTTCGCCAGCGCGGGTGGCTTGCACGAAGGCGCGGAAGTCCGCCTGGCGGGGATCGCAGTGGGCAATGTGAACAAGATCCAGTTATCGCCCTACTCTGATCCCGATCGCTCCGTGGAGATTGACATGCTGGTGGCCCGCCATTACCAGAACAACATTCGCGCCGACTCAGTGGCCACGATTGAGACCGCGGGCTTGCTGGGCGACGGCTACATTGACATCACTCGCGGAGGCCAGGGGCAGGCCGTGCTTCCCAATAAAGGCGAAGTACACAGCCAGCAGGAGGCGGACATCAAGCGCATCGTGCAGAATGCCAACGACGTCGTGTCCAACTTGCGCGTCCTCAGCGCGGCGCTGAACGACATTACCAACCAGATCAAAACGGGCAACGGATCTATCCATCAGTTGCTCTACGACCAGACATTTTACAACCGGATGAATCAGACGACCGCGGGCCTCAACCGGTTGGTGGAAGGCGTAGAGAAGGGCCAGGGGACGCTGGGAAAGTTTATGGTGGATGATTCGATCTACCGCCAGACGACCGAAACGCTGAATCACCTGAACCAATTAATGGATGAGATCCAGCACGGCAAGGGTAGCATGGGCAAGTTCATTTCTGACCCGACGCTTTACGACGATATGCACAAAGCTGTGGCGAGCACCAACACGCTGATTGAAAAAATGAATAGCGGCCAGGGCACGCTGGGCAAGGCAGTGAATGACCCGCAGCTTTACAATCGTATGAATGATACCATCGCGCGGCTGGATACGATTACCACCCGCCTCGACAAAGGCGAGGGCACGCTGGGCAAACTTTCAACAGACGCCACGCTCTTTAATAATCTGAATGCAAGCTCGAAAGCGTTGCGGGATTTCCTGACCGAGTTCATGAAGGACCCGCGAAAATTTCTTACGCTCCACGTAAAGCTTTTCTGACTGATGGCTGCGAGTCGAGCTGCGGCCGTTCCGCGTGGAGCCTCGCGTCCGCCACGTCGTGGCGCACTTTCCGAGCTTCACTCTTCGACTGGATACAAAGTCGCAAGTGAAGTTGGGAACGGACTGTCCATCGGCAGCGTGACTATCTTTCGAACCGGTGTTCAGTTAAAATCATACCTCCGGCTGATTGAATCGGCATCATACCACTATGGCCACAGCAGCGAACAACTCGTGGTTGGTTCAACGCGTGCAAAACGCCTTCCAGGATGGGATTACCCGGGCCTATGACACACTGAAAGTGGACGCTGATCAGTATCTAGCTCATCTGCGCCGTGCCCACGGACTTCCCGTCGATTCGTTCGCGCAAATCTTTTACGTCCATCCCAACGTCCTGGACACCATCGCAGACCAAACCATATCAGCGGCGGTGAAACTGGCCACAGCGGAAGGAGTGGGACTCGGTTTGGGCGGGATCTTTACCGCTATTCCGGATATCGGCGTGCTGAGCGCGATCACCATGCGCATGATCCAGAAACTGAGTCTGGTTTACGGCTTTGAATATTCCACCGATGAAGAGATCGCTGAATTATGGATTGCCGCCGCCAGCGCCGCCGGCGTGAATATGGGAAAAGACATTCTGGAAAAAGAAGTGATCGAACGGTTCGTTCCGCGCGTGATTGAGCGAATCACAATTAAAGCCGGCGCTGAAATCACGGAAAAATGGGTGACGCGCATGGTGCCCTTTATCAGTTGCATCGCGGGCGGCACGTTAAACTACTATTTCGTTCGCCAGTGGGGCCGCCGCGCCAAGAGGCACTTCCGCGATCGCCACATGCGCGTCCGACGGCGTGACGAACTTCCGCCTTTCGACGAACGGGCCGCGCTTCCACCTTCCTCCGAATTGTGACCTGTGTTCCGCCCCGCGAGTTCCCTGCATTGAGACCCCATAAATGTATTCCAACTGGTTTGCCGAGGGCTTGAGTCTCGTCCATCTAACAAGCAGACTTTCACTTACCTTATTGATAACAAAACGGTTATAAAATAATTTGAAAAACTTTAAAACCTCTTGACAAAGATAAAACAATTGTTATATACACTTGTTTCATACAGTTGTTTGCAACCAGAATTGCGGGAGAGAAATTGGCGGCAAATGCGACTCCGATTAACGATCTGGAAACCCGGCAGCGCCTGCTGGAGGCAGCGGCGCGACTCTTCGCTGAGCATGGCTTCCAACACGTGACCGTCCGCGAGATTTGTAAAGAGGCAGGCGCCAATGTGGCTGCGGTGAACTATTACTTTCGTGACAAATCCGGCCTCTATGAAGAGGTCATTCGAAGAATCGTCGTTTTCATGCAGCAGATGATGGAGCGCGCCCACGACGCGGGCCCCAACAAATCAGCAGAGGAACGCTTGAGGCATTACATTCGCACTTTCCTCCAACACATACTTCAAAGCGGCGAAAAGTGCTGGCAAGGGATGCTGATGGCGCGCGAAATGACCGATCCCACTCCAGGTCTCGACCTGATTTTCCAGCAGGCAATCCGTCCCAACTCCGATCGTGTCCGCGACCTGATAAGCGAAATCATGGGACGGCCCCCTGCGGACCCACTGGTGGGGATGTGCGTGGCCAGCGTGCAAACACAGATGGTTGGTTTGGCCAACCCCATTGCCAGGCGGTTTATTCCAAATTTTACTCCCGAAGTTATTGAGGCAATTGCCGTGCACATTACCAGGTTTTCGCTGGGCGGCATTCACGCGGTTGCTGGTTCCGTAGGCGAGGCGAAGTCGTGAACTCCCGCGACGCCTGCGCCGTATCGGCTTGAGAGGTGAACATGTTTCGACATCTGCCCATGGTCTTCAAAAATTCGTGGCGCAATAAACGACGTACGTTTCTCACTATCGGGAGCGTTGGAGTATCGCTTTGTCTGCTGGGCATTCTCGTGTCCGTCTATCATGCTTTTTATTTCAGCACGCCGACTCCGGGGTCGGAGTTGAGATTGGTCACACGAAATAAAGTGTCCCTGGCAAGGCCGTTGCCCGAATATTACGGCGCAAAGATCAAGGGAATTCCGGGCGTTCGGGAAGTAGAGATCGAGCAGTGGTTTGGCGGGAAATACATTGACAACCGCCCGGAGCACCTTTTCGCGCGCATGGCCGTCGAACCGGACAAATTTTTCACCATCTATCCCGACGCTCAAATTTCCGAGGACCAGAAAAAAGCCTTCCAGCAAGAACGGAGCGCTTGCATTGTGGGCAAGGAACTGGCAGATAAGCTTCATTGGAATCTGGGCGATCACATCACCATCACCGGTGACATTTTCCCTGTCAACCTGGAGTTCACGCTGCGCGGCACTTTCGTAGCCCAAGATGCTTTCATGAACCGGACTCTTTATTTCAACCGCGAGTATCTGGTGCAGAGCCTGCCCGAGGGTCGCCGCGGGGAGGTGGGAACCTTCACCAGCCTGGTGGCAAGTCCTGATGACGTGCCCCGAGTCGAGTCGGCCGTGGATGATATGTTTCGTAATTCTCCCAACCAGACCAAAACCGAAACTCAAAGCGCTTTCGGGCTCAGCTTTCTGGCCTTCCTGGGCAACGTCAAGCTGATCCTTCTCGGCGTGTGCGGGGCAGTTACGTTCACGATTCTATTGGTTTCCGCCAATACCATCGCCATGTCCGTGCGCGAGCGAGTGCGCGAAGTGGGCGTGCTCAAAACGTTGGGATATACGTCGGGAACGATCCTCACGATCATCCTGGGCGAGGCAGTGACAATTTCTTTGGTGGGCGCCGTGCTCGGGCTGGGTCTGGCCGTGCTGATGACGGGCGCCGTGAGATCCATGCCAACCTTCAACGCGCAGCTTGAGACGCTAACGCTTGAGCCTTCTGTCGCCCTGTTGTGCCTGGTGGTTGCGGCGCTGATTGGTTTGATAAGTGCTTTTGTGCCTGCTTATAACGCCTCACGCGTGTCGATCGTTCAGGCGCTGAGGAGTGACGAGTGACAATTGAGGAGATACGAGTCAGGAGACGAAAGTCAGGACAATTCATGCTCGCACCTACTGATTTTTAATTTCAAATTATGGCCATTCCTATCTCGTACAACTTTAGAAACCTGGTGGTTCGCAAAACGACGACCATCATGACGGCGCTCGGCATTGCGCTCACTGTTGCCGTCTTGCTGGCCATCCTGGCAATGCTGCGCGGATTGCGGGTGTCGCTGGAATCCACGGGCGATCCGCTGCACGTCTTAGTACTGCGCAAATCAGCGAATTCCGAATTGGTGAGCAATTTCACGCGGGAAGGATTCCAAATCCTCAAAGACAAGCCGGGGATAGCCCGCGACAAAGATGGAAACCCGATGGCCTCGCTCGAACTTGTAACCGTGATCAATTTGGTGAGCGTGGACGCGCCCGACGGCATCAATGTGACGGTGCGCGGTCTTGAGCCCATTGGCATCGAGATGCGAAAGAATTTGAAGCTGGTCACCGGCCGCTGGTTCACCACGGGCAGGCGTGAAGTGGTGGTGGGTGCGTCCATCGCCAAGCGTTTTCCTGATGCGCAGCTCGGCAAGATGCTTCATTTCGGTACAGGAGATTGGGAGGTGGTGGGCATCATGTCGTCGGGGCAAAGCGCCACCAACAGCGAGATTTTCGCGGATCTCAACCAACTGAGTTCCGACCAAAATCGCACCGCAGTTTTGAGCTCGGCGCTGGTGCTGGCCACCGATCCGGTTGCCGCCGACGCTTTGGTCAAAAGTCTCTCGAACGACCAGCAATTGAACATGGATGCTGAATTGGAGACGGCTTATTACGAGGCGCAAACTTCATCGGGTGCCCTTCTGCAAATCCTGGGAACGTTTGTGGGCATCATCATGGCAGTGGGAAGCAGTTTCGCGGCTATGAATACCATGTACGCTGCGGTCGCCAGGCGCTCCAAGGAGATCGGTACGTTGCGCGTTCTTGGTTTTTCCCGATTCAGCATTCTCCTAAGCTTTCTTTCGGAGTCAGTGCTTCTCGCTGTTTTGGGCGGCGTGATCGGCTGCCTGCTGGTGCTGCCATTGAACGGCGCCACCACGGGTGTCGGCAACTTCCAGACGTTTGCTGAAACTGACTTTAATCTCACGGTGACCCCAGCGATCATGGCCCAAGGGCTGATTTTTGCGATCGTCATGGGAACGTTGGGTGGGCTGTTTCCGGCATGGAATGCGGCGAGGAAGCAGATTCTTTTGGCCCTGCGCTCCCTTTAGATTTAAGACTGGGGCAATCCCCTGCCCGACAAAGGAAATATGGAAGCAGAACTTAAAAACTTGCAAATTGATCGTGGCCAGCGGCGCGAGCCGGCCCCTTCCAAGTGGGCGGGCCGATGGATCATCGGCGGTGTCGCTCTTTTATTACTCCTTGGTACGGGGCGATTTGCTTACAACAAACTGAATGCTGTCACCGAGGTTGATACGGTACGAGTGAAAGCCGCCAATCTCGGAACGGGAGCGGCCGCGAACCAGGGCGTGGTTCTTAATGCCACAGGATATATTGTGGCGCATCACGAGATCGAAGTAGCCTCCAAGGTCGTTGGCCGGGTACTTTGGATCGGTGTGGAGAAAGGCGACCGGGTGAAGGCCGGCCAGGAGTTGGTGCGCCTTGAACAGGATGAGTACAAGGCTCAACTCGATCAGGCCAGAGGCAACCTGGCAAACCTTCAGGCCCGCCTGCTGGAGGCTGAGCACGGCTCGCGCCCCGAGGAAATCGCCGTGGCCAAGGCCAATCTTGACCAGGCCAAAGCCAACTTGGTGGACAGCAAAGTAACACTTGCCCGCACCAAAGAATTGGTAACGCAAGGTGTCCTCTCCCGCAGCAGTTGGACGACGCGCAGTTCAAGTACGATGACGCGGTGGCGCGAGTTGCCTCGCTCGACAAGACCTACGAACTGGCGCGCATCGGTCCCCGCAAGGAAGAAATCGACTCCCTCCGGGGCCAAGTCGAGCAGGCCAGGGGCATATTGGACTATTCTCAGACCCAACTGGATAACACCATCATCCGGGCTCCGGTGGATGGCACCATTCTGGAGCGTGCGGTGGAGAAGGGCGAATTCGTGACCAACGGTTTTGTGGGCGACAAGGGGGCCAAAGGCTACGTTGTTACGCTCGCCGACCTGAACGATTTGCAGGTGGAGCTCGACATTAACCAGAACGATTTTGCCAAGCTGCATATGGGCCAGAAATGTATCCTGAACACCGATGCGTTTCCGGACCGTAAGTACGATGGCGTGATCGCGGAGATGTCGCCCAAGGCCGACCGCCAGAAAGCCACAGTGCAGGTGAAGGTAAAAACCCTCAAGCCCGATAGTTATTTGCGGCCTGAGATGAACGCCAGTGTTTCGTTTCTATCTGACGAACAAACTTCATCGACCCAGGCGGGATCGTCGAATCCCTTGATCGTCATCCCCGCCTCCGCGGTAAAGAACAACTCGGTGTTTGTGGTTCTCGGTGGCAAGGCCGTGCGACGCGAGGTGAAGACCGGGCCGACCGACGGCCAGGATGTTCGAATTGAGCAGGGTCTTATCGGCGGCGAAGATGTTATCGTGAATGCGCCGGACGGCCTGAAAGACGGCGATCGGGTGCATTCAAAAACTTCCTAGTGTTGCGTTCGGAAAATTGTATTACTTATTCCGCCAGGGCTGATTTATTGCAGTGCCGGGCTTTACTCCCGGCATGCCACCCTGAAGGGCGGTTCTCCAAGTCAACACATTTTCCGAATGCAACACTAACAATACCAAATCAAGAGGAGTGGCATGAGCGACACAGTCATCAAAACGGAACAATTAACCAAAGAATATGTTCGCGACGAATTTCACGTTGTGGCGTTAAAAGATGTGAGCATGGAAATCGGCCGCGGCGAGTTCGTGGCCCTGATGGGCCCGTCCGGCTCAGGCAAATCGACGCTGCTTCATTTGATCGCGGCGATGGACATCCCGACGGGCGGCCAGATTTCGGTGCTGGGAGAAGATTTGCGAAAATTAAGTGATGGACAAATCGCCCACTGGCGCAATGCCAACATTGGATTCGTCTTCCAATCTTTTAATTTGATTCCGGTTTTAACAGCGTTTGAAAATGTTGAATTGCCATTAAAGCTCACCAATTTGAAAAAGAAGGAGCGCACTGAACATGCGGTGACGGCGCTGAAGCTCGTGGGGCTTGGCGACCGCCTCGGCCATTTCCCGCGACAACTCTCCGGCGGCCAGGAGCAACGCGTGGCCATTGCCCGGGCCATCGTCACCGACCCATCGCTGATTCTCGCCGATGAGCCTACCGGCAACCTCGACGCCGCCTCTGCCGAAGATGTCCTCGCGCTGCTCTCGAGGCTGAATAAAGAATTCAACAAGACCGTCGTGATGGTCACGCACGATCCTCACGCCGCCCGCCACGCCACCGTTACTCATCATTTGGAAAAGGGAGAGCTTTTGCCAGACGCGAAAGTGGTCTCATGAGCAAATCAAGTTGTGGGATGTAAGTTGATTTCTTAGATTAGTTTCTTCGGACTTTCACCCCATGCCCCCAGGAATCCATCACCTACTTTTCCAGACCCACAACCTACCGTGGTAGAATCCTTGTCAGGCTGGAGTGGCGGAACTGGCAGACGCAGCAGACTCAAAATCTGCCGCCGGTCACCCGGCGTGGGGGTTCAACTCCCCCCTCCAGCACCATAACTCCAGTAGGTTCGCCCGCATTCCCCTGCCCTGTCCTCGCGCTCGCGGTTTTCTTTTTCACGGAGACAGTGAAAAGCAAGGGAGCGGGGGGATGCATGGTGGAAACATTTGACTCGACCTTTGAAATTCCACGTCTTACTCACGCTCGCAAATTATGGTGACGACTTCTATTGTAGCGGCAGTCTCCGACCGCCGTGTTTTCGGCGCTCAGAGAGCGCCGCTACAAGGAATTGATGTCACCATAATTTGCGAGCCTCAATAGGTGGATTGTGCTTCCAATGAACTCAACCGCGAAGTGCCTCGCCGGCCACCAGAACAGTTTGCTCAATGTCAGCCTCTGTATGCGCGGTGGAAACGAAAGCGGCCTCAAACTGCGACGGCGGTAAATAGATGCCACGGTCGAGCAGGGAATGAAAGAAGCGCCCGAAGGCGGCGGTATCCGACTTTTTGGCCGAAGCATAATCGACCACCGGGCCATGAGTAAAAAACGGCGTTAACATCGACCCGACGCGGTTCACTGTGAGAGCTACGCCTGCTCGATCCGCCTGCGCCCTGAAGCCCGCCTCAAGTTTTGCTGATAGCTCATCGAGACGTTCGTAAACTCCGGGGCGGCCCAAAACTTCCAGCGTCTTCGATCCTGCGGCCATTGCCAGAGGATTCCCGGAAAGCGTTCCGGCCTGATAAACCGGGCCTGCCGGCGCCACCAGGTCCATCAACACGGCTTTGCCACCATAGGCGCCCACCGGCAACCCGCCCCCGATAATTTTTCCCAGCGTGGTCAGGTCAGGCGTGATGCCGAAAAGCTGTTGGGCGCCGCCGTGGGCCACTCGAAAGCCCGTCATCACTTCGTCAAAAATCAAAACTGTTCCCTGCTCCATCGTATGCGTCCGCAACTTTTCAAGAAATCCGGCGCGGGGCGAAACGCAGCCCATGTTGCCCACCACCGGCTCTACGATTACCGCCGCCAACTCGTTGCGCTGAATGCGGAAAGTCTCATCGAGCGCCGCGGAATCATTAAAGGGCAAAGTGAGGGTAAGCGCGGCCAGGGCGCGCGGGACTCCGGGGCTGTCCGGCAAACCCAGCGTGGCGACGCCAGACCCCGCCTTCACCAGCAGGCTATCCGAGTGGCCGTGGTAGCACCCTTCGAATTTCAGAATTTTTTCGCGCCCGGTGGCGGCGCGCGCCACGCGCAAGGCGGAAAGAGTGGCCTCCGTGCCGGAGTTGACAAAGCGGACTCGCTCTATCGAAGGGAAAGCTTCCTGAATTTTCTCGGCGAGGTCAAGCTCACCGGCCGACGACGCCCCAAAGCTTGTTCCGGTTTCGAGGGCTCTCGCGATAGCCTCCACAACTTCCACATGGCAGTGCCCGAGAATCAACGGCCCCCACGAACCTACATAATCAATGTAAATGCGCCCATCCACATCGGTCAGTCGCGAGCCGCGTCCGCTCGATATATAGACCGGCTCGCCTCCCACGCCCCGAAACGCGCGGACGGGCGAACTCACTCCGCCGGGCATCAGCCGGAGGGCTTTGCGGAAAAGCTCTTGGGATTTGGGACGAATTAGATTGGTCTGATCGGACATCAAGCGCCACCCATGGCAACGGGCAAGGATAGCACGCCGCCGGCCGAATTCCAGCAGAGAACAGTAAAATGCCGATGAGGAAGCAGCGACCGCGGAATCCGATAATAATTCGCTTTAGGAGGAAACGCAGCGCGCCTGAATAACATCCAAAGGAATGGAGAAAACACCTGGCAGATGCTTCTTCAACATTCATCAGCACCGTGCTATAATTTAAACAGGCAGCGAGAGGGTCTGACAAAATGATAAAGACGCGGCGGCTGGTGTTATTCGTTATTACGACCATTCTATTGTGCACAGTCCTCGGGGGCCTCTACGGCCAACAAGTTGACGCCACTACTGCCGAACCTGACGATTCCGACGTCAGAAAAAGCATCAGCTCATTCTCCAAACTTCTGGATCTGGTCGAGCAAAACTACGCCGACCCTGTCAATTCCGACAAAGTCATTTTCGGCACATCTACAAACGGACTGGGAGCTATTGCGGGAATGCTTCGAACCCTTGATCCTCATTCCAGCTTCCTCGACCCTCACACCTTCGAGCAATTTCAAGAGGACCAGGAAGGAAAATATTACGGCGTCGGAATGCAAATCGGGCAAATGCCCGGAAAAATGGGCAAGCTGGTTACAATGGTCATCGAACCCATGCCCGGGTCGCCTGCTTTCCGGGCCGGCCTTCGCCCTGGAGATGTGATTATTGGCGTGGATGGTAAATCCACGGACGGTCTTGACAACGCGAAGGTCGCCTCAATGCTGAAGGGTCCTAAAGGAACCGAGGTTCACATTTCGGTGAGCCGCGAGGGCTCGGATCAGCCATTGCAATTTAATATCACCCGCGATGAAATTGGCGGCCGGGGCGTTGATGCGGCATTTCTAATTCATCCCGGAATTGCCTATATTCACATTGCCACCTTCAACGAAAAGACGAATGATGAGCTCATTCAGGCATTAAAAAAGGTTGATGAAAAACACGTAAAAGGGATGGTGCTGGATCTTCGCGGCAACCGTGGAGGGTTGCTCCAGGAAGCGGTGGATGTTGCCGACCACTTCCTTGAAAAAGGTCAACTCATCGTCTCCCACCACGGGAGGAACTCGCAGGAGAAGCGATGGTTCGCGACGAGGGGCAACCAGGGAAATGAATATCCCATCGTCGTACTCATCAACCGCTATTCCGCCAGCGCCGCTGAAATTGTGGCGGGCGCCCTGCAGGATCACGACCGCGCCCTGGTGATGGGCGAGCCAAGTTTCGGCAAGGGCCTCGTGCAGAGCGAATACCCGTTGAGCGAGAAAGCCTTTTTGTTGCTCACCACCGCCCGTTACTACACTCCGAGCGGCCGCCTGATCCAGCGGAACTATGCCAACGTATCGCTCTATGACTACCTTTACGACCGCAATACCGCTTTACTGCCCCATACAGAAATCACGCACACCGACGGGGGACGTGAAGTATTCGGCGGCGGCGGAATCACGCCCGATGTGGCATTCACTGACCCTAAACTAACACCGACTCAGGAATTGTTGGCCCAAAGTGCCGTGTTTTTTGATTTTGGCAAACATTACCTGGCCGTTCACAAAACCATTCCCCAGGACTTCGCTGCCACGGACGACGTGCTGCATGAATTCAAGGATTTTCTGACCGAGGAAAAAATACAGATCTCCGACCAAGATTTTAAGGACAATCAGGATTTCATCAAGACTCGAATCCGTGGGCAATTGGTGGCGGTCATTTATGGAGAGGGTGAAGCCAATCGAATTTCCATTCTGAATGACCAACTTGTTCAGGATGCTGCGCAGCATATGACCCAAGCGGCGGACCTTTTAGCCAACGCCAAAAAGTATATGGCCAGCAGAAATCAGGCCAAGACTGCACTGGCTCATCCCTGAAGCGCTCTCCACGCGGAGCTGATCTTCATCATATGGACTGCCCCTCCCGTCTTCGCGCAGTTCCCACCCAACTGATTCTTCCCTTTTTCTGTGGCTGATGAATTTACATCCTGGTAGACCAACATAATCGATGGGCCACGCCACTAAAATGTTATAATCATGATTCGAGTTGAGGAGCGTGAAAGGCATGAAACAGACTTCCAGGCTGGTATGGTTCGTCCTATCCACAGTGATGCTGTGCGCTCTTTTGGGCGGCGTTTACGGTCAGAGCGTTGAGGCTACTGCCAATGGCAGTGATGACTCCGACGTGCAGAGCAGCCTCAACACTTTCACCACGATTTACGACATGGTGGAGCAGAACTACGCCGACCCTCTCGATCCTGACAAAACGATCTTTGGTCCGTCCAACTCCGGGCTGGGCGCCATCCCGGGCATGTTGCGAACCCTCGACCCCCATTCAAGCTTTTTTGACCCGCAGGCTTTCGCGCAGCTCCGCGAAGATCAACAAGGAAAGTATTTTGGCGTGGGGATGCAGATCGGGCCGCGGCCCGGCAAAATGGGAAAGTTGATCACCATCGTCGTTCAGCCCATGCCCGGTTCTCCCGCCTTCCGGGCCGGACTTCATCCCGGGGATGTCATTATTGCTGTGGACGGCCAATCGACTGATGGCCTGACCACTACGGAAATCGCAACCCGCTTGAAAGGGCCCCGAGGGACCGTGGTTCGAATCACAGTGAGTCGCGAGGGTTCGGAAAAGCCTCTGGATTTCACCATCACTCGCGATGAAATCTCGCGCAAGAGTGTTGAAAGTGCTTTTCTGATTAGACCCGGAATCGGTTATATCCACATTGTTGGTTTTAACGAAACCACAAACGACGAGTTGACCCAAGCGTTGAAAAATCTGGATGAAAAGCATTTGCAGGGACTGATCCTCGACATGCGCGATAACCCGGGCGGACTGCTTCAGGAAGCGGTGGAGGTTTCAGATCATTTTCTGGAAAAAAATCAGCTCATCGTCTACCACTACGGCCGGCATTCGAGGGAAGAGAAATACTATGCAAAAACAGGGGACAACAATAATGAATATCCCATCGTGATCCTCATCAACCGTTATACGGCCAGCGCCGCCGAAATTGTCACCGGCGCCCTTCAGGACCACGATCGCGCCCTGGTGATGGGTGAAACAAGTTTTGGCAAAGGTCTCGTTCAAACAGTTTTCCCTTTAAGCGAGCGCGCCGGTCTGGCTCTTACTACGGCGCATTATTACACCCCCAGTGGCCGTTTGATTCAGCGTGATTATTCGGACGTTTCGCTCTACGACTATTATTATCACTATGGCGATATTGCCCCGGCAAACGCGGAAGTCTCCCTCACGGATGGCGGACGTAAAATGCTTGGCGGCCAGGGCATTATTCCGGACATTCCGGTGGAAAAACCCAAGTTCAATCCCATCGAAGAAGAACTTCTGCAACATAATGCCTTTTTCAATTTTGGCAAATACTATCTGGGCATCCATAAAACAGTTCCGGAGGATTTCACGCCCTCTGACGAAGTCCTGCAGGAGTTCCAGCATTTCCTTGAGACGCAAAAGCTTCGTACTTCGGATTCCGAGATCAAAGATAATTTAGACTTTATCAAGGAGCACATTCGCACCCAGCTCGTGGGCGTCATTTATGGCGAGGATGAAGCCGCTAAAATTGAAACCGAAAACGATGAGCTCGTCCAAAAAGCTCTGGACCATCTCGGCCAGGCCAAGGAGTTGATGGCCAGCGCGAAAAAATATATTGCGAGTAAGGGTGTAAATTAACACGTTCATTCGCCGCGTAGCCGGGATCGGAAGTATTTCAAAAGTGAAAATCCCCCGGTGATGGGTAGAAGAAGAATCTGCTTGAAAATCGCACTCCGGTTTTTGAGGCGCGCCCGGTCTTGGTCCGCTTCTGACTTCATCTGAAATTGCAACATGCCCAGGTATTTCGCAAAATCCACGCCACACTTGTCACATTTTACTCCCTCTGACTGAGAGTGTTTACAGGCGGGGCAAATAATGCGCAGCGGTGCGTGACAACGGAGGCAATATTGAGCGGTCTCGGGATTCTCCCGATGGCACTTCGGACATTCCATGCGGATTTAGAGCTTGCCTTGCCCAATCCCGAACATCTGGATCAGGCTGTGCCCCGGAATTGATTGATGGTGGACGCGAAGGGATTCGAACCCTCGACCTCAGCGTTGCGAACGCCGCGCTCTCCCAACTGAGCTACGCGCCCCCAAAATCAGCAACAGGAATACCGTGAAAGCGTGCAGGATTGGACCCGCCCTTTCACAAAATTTGCTCTGTCACTCGACTTATAAATATATCACGACCGCAGCCCGAGGGGATAGAAAGCGCAAGACTCCCGGAGACGAGGCGGATATCCAATCCTCCAGCTTGCCTTAATCTGATGACCTGCAACCTATCTGCCTTGACTTATAAAAGGGTTTCCGCGAATGTCAGCGCATCAGCCAGCCTTGCTTCCTCAATCCCTCCACCCTGGGCGAAGTCGCGCGTCCCCCCGCCTTTGCCGCCAAATTTCCTCAGAGTCTGCTCCAGGATTGCTCCCATATCGGCAGCGCCGCCAGGAGATTGTGAAAAGTATAGATAGCAGGGCCGGCCCTTCACCGCAATCAGAGCCACGGCGGGCGGATGGGATGCGATCTTATGCGCGACTTTCTTTCCATCCCAATATTCCTCTTCATTGAAAACTCGTTGGACAATTTTCCGGCCGTTCTTTTCCGGTGCGGCTTGCCATAGCCCGATTGCTTCAACCATCGCGATTTTTTCCGCCAATTTCTCTCGAGCCCGGAGCGAGGCGCGAAGCTCATCCGACTGTTTCGCGATCAATGCCGGCAGTTGCTGACTGGAGGCTGACAATAGACGGGAGGCTTCACTTAAAATCTCGAAATCATGACGGGAGGCACGGAGCGCCCGCCCGCCGCACACAAACTCAATTCGAGTGAGCCCTCTCATTCGCTCCACTTTGCGCGTTGCGATCACGCCGATGGCACCCGTGCGGCTCACGTGGGTGCCGCCGCAAGCTGAAAGATCAAAGTTGTCAATTTCCACCAGACGCGCATCGCCTTCGCGCAAGATTGGTTTCCTTAAATCCAGCCGGTTTGCCTCCGCAACCGGTCGAAAGAAAATTCTTACTTCGCGATCCTCAAAAACAATTTGGTTCGCCAGGTCCTCGGCCGCCTCAATTTGGCGGCGCCCCAGGCGGTCAGAATCCAAATCGATCGAAGAAACCTCCGCCCCCAGATGAAACGAAACTGTTTTGTAATTTCCTTTTTTCTCGAACGCAGCAGAGAGAACGTGCTGGCCTGTGTGCTGTTGCATGTGGTCAAAGCGCCGGGGCCAATCGATTTTGCCTTGAACCTGCGCGCCTTCCGGCTGGCGCTCGAGCACGTGAACGATTGCGTCGCCGTCTTCAATCAAAGTCAGCAGGGGAATATCGGAGAGTGTGCCATGGTCCATCGGCTGGCCGCCGGACTCGGGATAGAACGCAGTGCGGTCCAAATAGACGTGGAAACCCTGGGCCCCGGGCTCCACTTTGAGAACCCGAGCCTCAAACTCGCGTCGATAACAATCCGTATAATAAAGGCGTTCGGTCGTGATCATCGCTCAATCCGCCTCATCCTTTGCCAGAGTCTTCAAAACTTCCAGGTATTTGTATCCGGTGGCGGTAAGAAACAGAACGATGGTTTCAGCTCCAGTCAACACCCCGTCTGCGATTAATTGCTTCAGCGCAGCCAGAGTGGCGCCGCCTTCCGGCGAAGTGATCAGCCCCTCAGTTTCGGCCAACTCCCGGACAGCATCGAGCATGGTTGCATCGGGAACCGCCAGCGCTGCGCCATGGCTCTGATAGAGCGCGCGCAGTATGAGGAAATCACCCACGGCGGACGGCACGCGAAGGCCGGAAGCAATGGTCACGGGGTCGCGCCACTCTTCGGCTTCCTCCGCGTGATGCGCAAAGGCGCGCACCATGGGAGCGCAGCCCGTCGATTGCACAGCAAACATGCGCGGTCGCCGCTCGTCCACCCAACCGAGCTCGGCCATTTCGTCAAACGCTTTCCACATCCCAATCAATCCCGTGCCGCCTCCGGTAGGATAGATCATGGCATCGGGAAGCCGCGCGCCGAGCTGCTCAAAAACTTCGTAAGCCATCGTCTTCTTGCCTTCCACGCGGTAAGGCTCGCGCAGAGTTGACACATCAAAAAACCCTTCGGCGGGCGCGCGCTCACGCAAGGCTCGTCCGCAATCCTTGATGCTGCCGTCAATCAGCACCACTTCCGCTCCCGCCAGCGAGCACTCAAGACGATTGGCGAGCGGCGTGTTTTTCGGCATAAAAACCGTTGCCTTCATCCCGGCTTTGGCCGCGTAAGCCGCCAGCGCTCCCGCGGCATTGCCAGCGGAAGGAGCTGCAATTTTGGTAATCCCCAACTCGCGCGCCATGCTCACGGCCACCGCCATCCCCCGGTCCTTGAAGGACCCGGTGGGATTCATGGCTTCATTTTTCAGGTAAAGATTGGCGAGGCCAAGCCGCGTGCCCAGACGCTCCGCATGGAGCAGCGGCGTAAAACCTTCACCCAGCGAAACGACGGAAGAATCCTGAGCAACAGGAAGAACTTCGCGGTAGCGCCAAAGGTCGGGTCCGCGAAGTGGAAGGCTCACCCGCAAATTGTCTCCAACCTCATGGGACAATCGGTAGCGGACCAGAAGCGGCGAACCGCACGGGCAGAGGTTATAAACCTTTCCGGCCTCAAATTGCTTCCCGCAGCGCGCGCACTCGAGATGGGAAACCAGCGACATTGACCCAGCAGTCTAACCGACCTGAGAAAGCCCGGTCAATGATGATAAACGTATGTTTTCAGGCCGGTTTTCCGCCTGGGCGCCGATCTGATGCGGCCAATATGCCGAGAACACTGAGGGCTTCACTTCGCAAGATGTCTTGACAATATTCGTTATAACAGATATTATCATTTTGATGAATGAAATAAATGCGTCGAGAACCAAACGGCGGCGCCCGGCTTGCCCTGAAGAGGCAGCGTTTCTCGAACTTCTGCGCACCACAGACCTGCTTTCCCGTGGCCTGGTCGAAGTGCTCAAGACTGAGGATCTCTCGGCGACGCAGTACAACGTGCTCCGAATCCTGCGCGGCGCGCCCCAGGGGCTCCCCTGTGGGGAGATCGCCAGCCGCATGATTACGCGAGACCCGGATGTGACCCGGCTGCTCGACCGTCTGGAAAAGCGCGGCCTGATCTCCCGTTGCAGGGAAAATACGGACCGGCGGACAGTGATGGTCCGAATCGCTCCAGTTGGCTTAAATCTCCTCACCCGACTCGATGAACCGGTGCGGGCCACCCATCGCAAACAATTGGGTCCTCTCGGGCGGAAGCGCCTGCGGGCATTGACTGAACTCTTACGCCTAGCGCGCCGTCCAGCGGCATGATTTGTTTGACTTTAATATTTGTTGTAACGATTATCGGTGTAACGCATCATATACGGTGGAGGGAAAAAACAACCTATGAGCGCACTGACCATACCACAAGCCACCTCAACATCCACCTGGAACATCGACCCCGTTCACTCGGTCGCCGAGTTCAAGGTGAAACACATGATGATCTCCAACGTAAAAGGACGATTCACAGGCGTCAAGGGCGTCTTAACTCTGGACGAAAGTAATTTAACCAACTCCAGAGTCGAGGCTTCGATTGAATCGGCCTCAATCAACACGGGCGATCTCCAGCGTGATACACATCTGAAGAGTCCTGACTTCTTCGATGTGGCGGAGTTTCCGACGTTGTCGTTCAAGTCTACTCGAGTTACCCGAGATGGCGGCGGAGAGCTGTCTGTGGGGGGCGACCTCACTATCCACGGCATCACCCGCAACATCGTATTTACTGTTGAGGGGCCGACACCGCCGGCCAAAGACCCTTGGGGCAATACCCGACTGGGCTTGTCGGCAACCACAAAGATCAACCGTAAAGACTTCGGATTGACCTGGAACGCCGCACTGGAAACGGGTGGCATTCTTGTTGGCGATGAGGTGACTATCACGCTGGAGCTACAATTCGTGAAGGCTTGAATCATTCGCGGCCGGCAAAAATCAAAACTTTACGTTCCGAAAGCACAGGAGGGAAAAGCTATGTCACTCCGCCCGATCAAGCAAATCATTCAAACGAAGTCCACCATCGAAGGTGCTGGCGTGAAGTTGCAGCGCGCCTTCGGGTTCGGCAAAACCAAGGATTTCGATCCGTTCCTGCTGCTGGATGATTTTCGCAATGACAATCCAGCAGATTACCTGGCCGGATTTCCGTGGCATCCGCACCGGGGGATTGAGACGATCACTTACGTGCTCGCAGGTTCCGTGGAACACGGCGACAGCCTCGGTAACAAGGGCAAGATGACCGCGGGCGACGTACAGTGGATGACCGCGGGCAGTGGCATCCTGCACCAGGAGATGCCCAAAGGTGACAAGCAGGGCCGCATGCACGGGTTCCAGCTTTGGGCCAACCTGCCCTCGTCACTGAAGATGACCAATCCGAGATATCAGGACATTCCCTCAAGCACGATCCCCGAGGTTACCGACGATGACGGCACCCGCGTGCGTATCATCTGCGGTGAATTTTGGGGCAAGAAGGGACCCGTGGAAGGCGTGGCTGCTGATCCGAGTTACCTCGATATCTCGGTTCCTCCGGGCCAGCGCAAGCGGTTCAAAATCGAGACCGTGCGCAACGCTTTTGCCTACGTGTTCGCGGGTTCCGGCACGTTCCGCGATTCTTCGCAACCCCGGGCGGTTCTCACCGAGCAGGTGGAGAAACCCGACGCTCCGCCCGTGTACGATGTCAGCAACCATTCGCTGGTGCTCTTCGACCGTGGTGACGAGATCACCGTCCAAGCCGGCGACGAGGGATTCCGTTTCCTGCTGGTATCGGGTAAGCCGATTGAAGAACCGGTGGCGTGGTACGGCCCGATTGTAATGAACACGCAGGAAGAGTTACGCCAGGCAATGGCCGATTTGCAAACCGGAGCCTTCATCAAACATCGCTGAATCGGCGCGCCGGAAGCGCAGCCTCTTCTCAGACCGGGCTCGCAGGCTTTTTCCCAGGCGGGGTCGGTACAGCAGCAGAGCGGATGTGGTGATTCAAATTATATGACCAATCCTAAAAGCATTGCCACGACAACGCGCATCGGACACGTTCATTTGAAAGTGTCTGAGCTTCAACGCTCCCTGGATTTTTATTGTGGAGTGCTTGGGTTCGAATTGATGCAGCGCCTGGGCAATTCGGCAGCATTTATTTCTGCCGGCGGATATCACCATCACATTGGCCTCAACACATGGGAAAGTGCAGGTGGACAGGCGCCGCCAGCCGGTGCCACCGGCTTGTATCATCTGGCGATTTTGTATCCGAACCGCAGGGAGCTTGGTGATGCGCTGCGGCGTGTCATCGAAGCAGGGATACCGCTGGATGGTGCTGCGGATCATGGAGTGAGCGAAGCGCTTTACCTGCGTGATCCTGACGCCAACGGCGTGGAACTCTATCATGACCGCCCCGAGCAGGAGTGGCCTCGCGATAGTCAAGGAAAGCTCGCGATGTTCTCCCACCCACTGGATGTCCGCGCATTGCTGGCTGAAGCGCATGACGCAAAGTGATTGAAAAAAACGCAGGTTGACCTGAGGGTGTAGGACAAAGTCGTCCCACCCGACCTGATCCCGACACGGTACGCCCATGTTCATTGTGATAGAATTCATTATCCATGCCGATTCGTCTCGTGGCGATTGATCTTGACGGAACTCTCCTGAACAGCCAGTCGGAATTGTCGCAGGCCAACCGCCGGGCTCTGGTGGCGGCATCGGAGCTTGGCGTCCAATTCATTGTGGTGACCGGCCGGAGATTTCATTCGGCGCGGCCCATCGTGGAGCAAATCCCCTTTCCCGTCACGCTCATCTCTTCCAACGGCGCGCACATTGGCTCATCTTCGGGCGAAGTAGTCCGCCGGGATTTCCTCCCCCGTGAGACTGCACTGCAGGTACTTGAAATCGCGCGCGAATATCGACCCCACGCGGTGGCAATTTTTGATGTGGCAGAGCGCGGCCAGGTGGTGATGCAAACCGGTGCATCCCCCGAAGGCCCGTTAAGCTGGTATCTCAAAAAATATCCGGAATTTCTGGCGCTCGTTCCCGAACTCAAAGCAGCGCTCGACACCGACCCGGTTCAAATCATGTTTGGCGGGCCTCCGGGCGAAATGGAACCCATTGAAACCCTGCTGCACGCTTCGCGCGTGGGTGCCAGCGTTCACTTGACTTGGACCAAATATTTCAGTCGAAATATGTCTATATTGGATGTGATGAACCGCGGATGCTCGAAGGGCGGAGCGCTTAAGTTCTGGGCGGAGCGAAATGGCATTCACCCCAGCGAAATAATGGCGATTGGAGATAATTACAACGACCTCGAAATGCTTCAGTTTTCGGGCTGTCCGGTTTTGATGGGCAACTGCACGCCAGGGCTGGCCCAAGGCGATTGGCCGTTGACTCTATCAAACGACCAGGACGGTGTTGCCGCCGCTCTTCACTCCTACGTTCTTTCAAGTCGCGAATAAAAAAGTGGGCAACAGGCAGCGAGGCTCTTAGCTCAGCACCATTCGCCTGAAAACATCGATCCTGCATTATTTCTCATTCAGCCTGGTTGATAATCTCGGTGCCCGCCGGCGGATTAAAGCGGAAGAGTGTGGGGTCCAGCTTGACGTTGCGAACGATCTGGGTGAAAGAAAACTCCATCGAGCTCTGGTCGGCGTAACGAATGACCAGCCGGTGAATATCAAAGGCCTGCGTCAGTTCCAAAAACACTTCGTGATAACCGTCTTCATCTTCGTGTTTCGGCAAAGCGCGAAGAACTTCATCACCCGGCTGGCGCTTGATAGTCTGATCAGCAAACTCAATGCGGCCAAATACCCGTCGTAAATTAAGGTGAGAGAGTAAAAGCCGGAAAGGCACGCGGGCGTCTTCGCTGGATTTGGCCGGCGAACGTGTCAACTGCTTTTCTTCGGGAACGTAAAGCATCAACTTCTTACCATCGGAGAGGAAAAGTTTTTCCTGCGGCTCGCGATAGTCCCATCGCATCCGCCCACCCCGCGCAAAATACACGGTGCCGGATTCCACCCGCGTCCGGCCCCCTGAAATGAAAGTTTGAACGAATTCCGCGCGCAAAGTCTTGACGTCGTGATAACTTGCCTGAAGCCGGTCAACATATTCTTGCACGGGCGCGGAGAGATCTGACGGCGAAGGTGAATAAGAAGGCGACGCGGGCATAGATCCAGACGCAATCGACAATACTGTCCCGGCAAAAACTGCCAGGGCAAAGCACACGCGCTGGAATGCAGGGCCATGCCATCGCGATGGCTGCAATTCCGGACGGCGGAGGAGGCGGATGCTCATGGGCGATTCTCAAGCCCCTCGGCGTTTGTTTCCGCCTCTATTTTGGGTCGCGAGCGAAGCCGGCTAACTCGCTCCGCCCATGATGCGGGCAACAAGAAGGGCACTGTGATTATTCCAAACCGTTTGAACATCCAGTTGGCGAGCCAGAAAGACAACGGTGCAAGGATAAAACCGGCGAGGACATCCACCAGGTAATGATAGCGAAGATAAACGGTGGAGAACCACAGACTTAAAATGAGAGGTGACAAAATCCAAAAAAGACGCCGGGAATTCCGGTAGGCATAGAGCCATACGACAAAGGAAATTCCCACGTGCAAGCTGGGAAAGACGTCGCGCTGGACACGCGCATAATCAATAAATTGCGCCTGTTGATTGAAAACGCCCAACACCTGGGTTAACGGCACAGTGAATTCATTGCGGAGCGCATACATGGGACCGATTCCCGGAACAAGCAAATAGCCCATCAAACCAAAGGCCGTGACGGTAAGAACACCGCACATCATTTCGCGGAAGCGTTCGCGCGGGCGCCAAATATAAATGAAGCAGGCGACGATGGGAATGTTGAGAAGGTGGAAAAAGTAAGCGAATTCCATCCACGCCGTCAATGGCGGGCTCACAATCCGCTGCAGGGCTACGCTGGCTTGAAAGCCAAACAGCCGCTGATCCCATGCGATCAGCTCCGGGTCGCGATCATGAGTGACCATCATGTGCGTGGCGTTGCCCCAAAGCGTGAAATACATGAGTAGTAAAATAAAAAAAGGAAGCCAATCACGGATAATTTCCCAATAAGGGCGGATGAACTCTGCAAGGTTTGCGCCTGATTCCTTGCGCGAATGTATTCCCGAAACAAAATTATGTGTTATCTCTTTTGCCAATAGCAGGCCCACGGCGGGAATGACAATCAGAATATTGATGGAGCTGACGGGCTGATGGCGCAACTCGCGGAAGAAAAAAGCCAGAACAATATAAACCAGAAAAAAAGCCAGCGCCACGGCATCTTCAAGCCGAATCCGAAGGAATAGCCGGCTCTCACTGGGCATAGAAAGCCTTCAGAGCATTAAAGCGTTGGCGAGCTTCGGGTGTAAAAGGAAATTTTTGCGTCTGGTTCAAAACTTCAAGAGCGCCGCCTGAGTCCCCCATAAGAAAATGCGCCTGCGCCAAACCCTCCACCGCGGCTTGTTGGACTGGTTGAAACTGCAATACATTCAAAAACCTTTGCTCGGCCTGGGCGAACTTTTTCTGCGCCAAGTAAGTCAAACCCTCCAGGACATAAGGCGCAGGATTATAGCGGCTGTCTTGAATGAGCTGCTCGGTCAGCGGAAAGACCTGGTCATACTGTCCCAGAAAATAATGACAATAGGCAAAGCGCAAGGCGGTGTCTTCATCGGGCTTACCACCGTTGAGGGCGCTTAATACAGGCTCATCCTTCAACACAGATTCGAACTGTCCTTGAAGGAATTTAGAAGCGGACAAATCTTTCCAGTAGATGATTGTATTGGGGCGCAATTCCACCGCCCGCAACGCGTTGGCATAGGCGCTGTCCAAACGCAAGTGGCGCAAATCGTCCTCACTCGAGAGAGCGTGAATTCCCGCCGACGTATCCTTGCCCACGCCGCGCGCCCCCAGTACAATCAGAGCCAGGATGGCAGCGTACAACACACCGCGAATGGCAACGAGTGGCATTTTAGAGGCTGGTGGGGGACCTGATGCGCGCAATTCACCCACTGCCTTGGCGGCCAATAACCCCAGGAAAACAAGGCCGAGCGTTTCAAATACTTCGGTGAAAATAAATCGAATCTCGTCCATGAAATTATTTTCAGATGTCGGCCCGGCATTATTTTTACTGGGCAAGCAAAATTTTGAGATTACTCCCCTGCCCCAGTTGCGCCTGGCCGTTCGGGCCGATCACATAAGGCACGCCGGTTGGATCTCTGGGCAAACCTCGCAGGAAACCACTGGCATAAAGGTCATAAAACGATTGGGCCTGATGACCTTCTTTAGAGCGGTACAACGCCAGAAGGCTGTCCAGTTTCTTCATCTGCTCCAGCGCATCAAGGAGAGTGAGATGCACCTCGGCCGTCCTGCGAATCGCGTCCGTGTCCGCGTGGCGATAGATTTCTGACCAGAGCAGGCGCGAAGTTTGGATGTCTCCTCCTTTAGCCGCGACCGTTCCCGCCAGTGACTTCATCCAGAAGTCCGCGCCCGGTCTTTCACTCCCCACTTTAAAAATCTTAGCCGCGGTCTTGTAGTCCTTCAAATCCCAATAGTACACAAAGCCGAGGTCTTCCCAAAGGCGCCAATAATCCGGATTCGCCACGATGCCACGGCGAATAAGCTGGAGCGCTGCTTCAGGCTGGCCCGCGCCAATCGGGGGAGGCTCCATGAGAAATACGCCGCCAAATCGGTAGGCAATGATCAATTGAGGGTCAAGGTCGGTGGTAATCCGAAGCAAGGGAGCCAACAGATCAAACCTGCCACCGGCATTTTCCATATGACTGCGGCCGAAATACTGCACCACCCGCGTCCAGTAAATATCCGCCAGCAGTCCTTCATTTCCGAGACTCAACCGCCGAAGATTTGTACCTGCGGGGATGTAGAGAACATCGGAGATTTTGGCATAAACACCCATCTCATCGTCAATCTGGCGCTGGACGGCAAACAGAAATACAAAACCAAGAATCAACAGCGACCAGCAGATGCGGCGGGCCGTGAATCCTGGCGCCATGGATAAAGTGCTGTAACTCACCGGAATTCGCGCTCCTCAAAGATGAGAATGGACGCCGAAATCAATACGGTCACATAGAGGAGGGCATAAAGGGAATCCGAGAGAATCAGGGCGCCGGAAATCTTTTCACCGTGGGCAGTTCGGGTGATGAAATCAAAATCACTCAGATTGGGAAGCAGGTAATAAAGGACCGCGGTCACTTTCTTCACCATGGCGCTGTGAGTTGCCTCGCCGAGCCATCGCATCTCGCTCAACAAATGTCCAATTACAAAGACACAAAATGTAAAAACGGCGGTCATGATGGGGGTGGATATACAGGAGAAAAAAATTGCCAGACTGACCACAATCGCCAACTGCAAAAGGATGAAGTAAATGGTGGCGAGGGGGACGAGATCGCCGGCGCCCAGGCGCCGGGTTTGATAGAAGAGGGCAATATAAAACCCAACGGTCATGATGGCAGTATTGATGAAAAGCGTAAAGACAAGCCCAAGGTACTTGCCAATAATAAATTCAAACCGCCGGACGGGCTTGGAGAGGATATGGAAAATGGTCCGCCGTTCGATTTCCTTCGATACCAGCCCGATGCCGATGAAGATGGCCATAATCAACCCGAACACCGAGATCGAGCTCAGGCCCAAATCGATAACGATGATTTCCTCAATGCCCACCGAAATGCTGCTGAAAAGGATCGCGCAACCAATCATTAACAAGGCAAAAATGATGAGGTTATAAAGAACCTTGTCTCGCACTGCTTCTTTGAAGGTATGAAAAGCAATTGTGATAATACGGTTCATCGATTTCATCGCCCTCCTGCTTATTGGACCCTGTTTTCTTGCCGGCCAGATTCCCGGCTGTCCTTGGCCACTTGAGCGAGAAAATAATCTTCAAGAGACATTTTAACGGGGTTCACAGAAATGATCCTGGCGCCGGCCTGAAGAATTCTGCCCAGGACGGCCGGCACATCCGATTCTTTGGGAATCGCAACGCGGACGCGGTCGCCTGTTCGCACGGCGTCGCCCCCATATATTTTCAGTTCGCCGAGAAGCTCCTGCCGGGGGGACTCCATAACGATTTCAGTGGACGCAATCCCCATGGCCAGCATTTCCTTGAGCTCGCCACATCCTTGCAACCGCCCCAAATTCAGAATGGCTACACGGTCACAAAGCGTTTCAGCGTCAGATAGGATATGGGTGGAAAAGAAAACAGTCTTGCCTTGTTCCTTAAGTCCAAGAATAAGGTCGCGAACTTCCCGTCGCCCCAGGGGATCAAGGCCTGACATGGGCTCATCCAGAAAGACCAACTCCGGATCGTTAATGAGGGCCTGGGCAATTCCCAACCTCTGCACCATTCCCTTGGAAAACTTTCGCAATTGAAGGTTCCGCGACCCGGTCAAGCCAACTTGCTCAAGTAATCGAACTGTCCGGCGCCGCCTCTCTGCCGCCGGCAGGCTGAAAAGCGCGCCGGCATAATTCAAAAATTCTTCAGCCGTCAGGTAATCATAGAAATAAGGATTCTCAGGCAGGAAACCAATGCGTTCGTGCGCCGAAACGTCGTGTAATTCCTTGCCCAGGATGCGCGCCGTTCCTGAAGTGGGGAAAACCAAGTGTAATAGGATCTTCAACGTAGTACTCTTGCCGGCGCCATTCGGGCCGAGCAAGCCGAATACTTCGCCCTTTTCAACTTGGATGCTCAACCCCTCCAGAACACGCTTTGGCCGCTTGCGCCAGAAGCCCACCGGATAATCTTTGGTCAAGTTTGTGGTTTCAATCGCCAGCATAAATCAAATTCAAGCCCTCTTTGGGACCCCCTTTTCAAAATAACAATTGAATCGAATTTTACCATCAATCGGCTAATGAAAACTGGCGCGCACTTTCGCCGCCGCTTCGCCCTCACCCAAAGCATCCAATGCTCGGGCCTCGGACATATAAGCTACCTTGAGGCTGGGATCCACAATCCTCGCCGCATGAAACTCTTCGGCTGCCTCCTTGAATTTCCCCAGCTTCATCCAGCAACTGCCAAGATAAATGCGGGCAACCACATCCTGGGGATTCGCTTGCACTGCCTTGGAGAAATACAGGGAGGCTGTTGCATAATCCTTCCTGGGAAAGTAAAACGCCCCCAAAGAATCGAAAGCAGGGCTCAGTTGGGGGAAAACGTCTGCCGCCTGCTGATAATACTTGAGCGCCTGTTGGTCATGCCCGCGCATCTGGGCAATCCAGCCCAGGCCGATATAACTGTCATACGTTACCTGAAAGAATCTTGCTTTCGGGTCCTGGCTCAGCACCAACGCCGTCTGATATTCGCGCTTCGATGCGTTCAGGTCGCCTTTCTGGAAGCGAAGGATGTCACCCTTGGCGAGGTGAAGCCAAGCCGCATTCGGTGCATTGGCTTGCACTTGTTTCATCAGAGCTTCATTGTTTCGCCAATGGGGAATGTCCAACAGGGTTTGGGAGGCCCAAAAGACAGCCAGCAATCCCATGGCCGGAGCCACCAAGCGCATTAGACGCGGGCCCGCCGACGACCATGCAGGTAGGCGCACCAGTACGGTCAGGGCGATTGCCAGGCAAAGGCCCACCGATGGCACGTAAGAGAATCGGTCTGCCACCTTGGGAATGCCGAGCTGGCGAATGTCCAGGCAAGGCACAAGCGTGACTGCCCACCAAACCACCAGGAAAGTCAATTGGGCGTCCCGTTTTCGAAACCAAAATACAAATGCCATCCCCAGCAAGGCGGCCCACGGCCACGGTGAGCGTAGCATCGGTCCGAGATCAAATGGTCTCGATGGGTTCAAGCCCAGCGGCAAAACGAACAACCTTGCATTCTGACCGAGAAGCGCAATGCCAGAAACAAAAGTTTCCGCTGAAATTTTCCAAAGGGAGCGCGTCCTGCCAAAGGAACCCACGACGGCCAGGCGAATTGCGATGTAGGCTCCAACGGCGACAAAATATGGAACCGATCGAACCAACCTCCCCGCCCAGTCTCGCGCGCCGCCTGCTGAAGAGGATGGCGAAAAGAAGAACCAATAGGCAAGAGCAAGAAGCGGAAAGCAAACAGCCATCTCCTTAAAAAATAGGGCGGGAAAGTAAACCAGCGCAGGCAGGAGATGCGACTGCAAATTCGGGGTCTCGGTTTTCTCGGCGCGGACAAACAGCAAGAATGCCAGCAGGAAGAAAAAACCACAACCTACGTCCGCCATTCCGGCGATCCACGCCACAGCTTCCACGTGGAGTGGATGGAGAATCCAAAGCCCCGCCCCCGCCAGGGCGGCGCACTCATGCCCGAAGATCTCGCACCCCAGCCGATAGACCAACCATGCGGTCGCGGCATAGACAAGAATCTGCAGTACGTGAAAAAGACCAGGGTTAGGCCCGCCCACCCGGTAAACCAGCCAATACCAGAAAATTTGTAAGGGGCGATAGTAATTGTCGCGCGCAGACGCCGAGTTAAAGGACCAGACAGTGCCGGTGAAAATCTTTGTCCATAGATGGGGGTTCAACACGAATGGGTTGGCATTAATCTGCGATTCGTCGTCAGAAACAAATGAATTACGCAGCGCTCCCCAATAGGATACAACAGTGAAAAGAGCCAGCAGAGCGCCGACTGTCCAAGGGTGGCCTTTCAACCGTTCGTTCCACCCAGGCCGCAATGAGGATTTTCCCTCCAACGCAATCGGTCCCAATGGCGTGTACCCTTTAACGAGAGCCGCATGAATTTGAGGAAGGCGCACCCGCCGTCCGTTACCAGCCCCGAAAAATATCACCTTAAGGTAAAAAGGGGAGCCTCTCCTGGCTCCCCGCCTTTAAACTCTTCCTCAATAATCGAAAGTCCGGAACTAACCCGCGAGCGGTGCGTCCGTCGGACCGGCCAGCGCGGTAGGATTTTGCCGGGTGACCCCTGAGGCATCCGTATAGTAAAAGTTTCCCGTCCCCACCCCTCCCACCGGATTGGCAGAAATCTGGTAGTTCAGGACCAGAGTACAGCCGCCGTTCGCCATGCCACCAGCATTGGGACCAGGGGGAGCCGGGCAAGCTACGTAATAAAAATTGTAGTTACTTTTTACGCCGCCCGCCAGAATACTATCAATTAACTCCGCGTTATTTATAGTAGCCACCCCTGTTCCTCCGAGGGCCGCAAGTGTAAAGCTGTAACCAGTATTGTACGTGGAAGCATAAGTCACTTCGGCCGTATTGAGGGTTCGCAATGACCCTACCGCGGACGCCTGGTTCGCCGCAGCCCGCGCCTTCAGCATACTTGGAATTGCAATTGCGGCAATGATCAGAATGATCGCAACCACAATTAGCAATTCAATCAGCGAAAATCCTTTTTCCCTGTCCATGTTCACACCTCAGTCGCTATAACCGCGCCTTGAAACCACTTTATCGGCGCCTTTCCTGGAGGGCTGATGAAAAAGCCTGCCAAAATGTCATTCTGAGGAGGTCGCCGCGGCGACCGACGAAGAATCTCTGAAGTGCTTGATTCCAAAAACGCAGTGATTCTTCGCTTCGCTCAGAATGACAGCGTATCGGGCTTTTCTTCAGCCTGCTAGCGGCACGGGAAACGAAGTCGTAATAAGTGATTGCATTCTCATATTCCACAAAAGGTCCCGCCAAGTAAACAAGCACTTCAATTGCCAAACGTGTGATTATCAAGTTTCCGTGTCCAAGTCACTCAGTCGAGAAAAATAAGGGGGGCCTGAACGCCCCCCTCTCCAAACTTACAGTAATGACTCGCATATAGCCGACTCCGGAAAACTAGCCTGCCAGAGGTGAGTCGCCGGGACTAGCCGGGGTCGTGGTGTTCAAACGGATGACGCCCGACATATCCGTAAAGTAGTAGTTTCCACTGGCGCATCCCAGAGGGTCGGCGCCAATTTCGTACGAAGAATAAGTTGTGCCGGCTACTGGAGCCGTCCCGGTTGTGACTGCAGTAGGAACAGCAACGCAAGTATCGGGGCCCGGAGCTGCCGGATTGACCACGTATTGGAAATGGTAGTTGCTCTTAATCCCACTGGCCAATACGCTGTCAATCAACCCTGCCGCCACGTTAGTTGAAGGCACCACGGTGCCATCCATATCAAACAGGTCAGGGCTAAAGCCTTGTGTATAGGTCGTGGAATAAGCCACTTCGGACGTATTGATGGTCCGCAATGACCCTACTGCCGACGCCTGGTTGGCCGCCTGCCTTGATTTCAGCAGGTCGGGAATTGCAATCGCCGCGATAATCAAAATGATCGCCACGACGATCAAGAGTTCAATTAATGAAAAGCCCCTTGAATCTCTATTCATACTTCACTTCCTCCTTAAATTTAGCTGAGTTTACGGAATGATGCCAGTGAACTGGACACTCGTCTATCACAAGCCTATTACGTTGGCTACATCTTTACGTACTACGCCCTCCAAAGCATCGCAAATTAAGGAGGGAGTCACTGTTGACTCCCTTCCTTAAACCTAAAGGTAAACCACCCTAGCCCGCCAGAGGTGAGTCGCCGGGACTAGCCGGGGTCGTAGTGTTCAAACGGATGACACCCGACATATCTGTAAAGTAGTAGTTTCCACTGGCGCATCCCAGAGGGTCGGCGCCAATTTCGTACGAAGAATAAGTTGTGCCGGCCACTGGAGCCGTTGCAGCGGTGACCGCGGTGGGAACGGCAACGCACGTATCGGGGCCCGGAGCAGCCGGATTGACGACGTATTGGAAATGGTAGTTGCTCTTAATCCCACTGGCCAATACGCTGTCAATCAACCCCGCCGCCACATTGGTTGAAGGCACGACGGTGCCATCCATGTCAAAAAGGCTAGGGCTAAATCCTTGTGTATACGTCGTGGAATAAGCCACTTCGGACGTATTGATGGTCCGCAATGACCCTACTGCCGACGCCTGGTTGGCCGCCTGCCTTGATTTCAGGAGGTCGGGAATTGCAATCGCCGCGATGATCAAAATGATCGCCACAACGATCAACAGTTCAATCAACGAGAAGCCTTTTGAATTCTGTTTCATTTTTTCTCCTTAGAATGTCTTTGAGCGATCCTTAACTTTCTGGATAGCTGTCTGTTCTAGAGCAAGTGATTTGCCATCTCCAAAATTTTGTATTCGGAATACATGGTTATGTTAAGTCTCTTGAATTCAACAAAATTCTACCAAGTAAAAATCTCCACGGCAAGTCTGGTATGGCATTGCACGAGAAACTGCCCATTTTTGACATCATTTTATGACAAATTGTGTCACAGTAGATTGTCACTACCCCGACCCAGTGTGAGATTACGCTGTTGCGATCCGGACGTTGAGATTGCGACGTGGAGGCTTCTCCGCCCTTTCAGCCCAGGCGAGGCATGGATCCCAAATCAAACGTATAAGATGGAAAATCGAAAACTCAAATGGAGACACGGCAACAAAGAGCCAGCCGCAAACGTGGTTTAGTTTGAGATGTCGGCCGTGGGTTTGGATTTGGCCACATAGCTTTCAATCCGCTTAAGGTCTTCGGGCGCCACATCGACGAATTGGACCCCCACCCCCATCTTTCCAACCTGATACGTTACTTCGGCTGTAGCCACTGTGATGGGATCTTGATCTTCAAGGTTAAAGCGCAGGTTG
>DASYXZ010000120.1:0-1783 GCA_035934315.1 Terriglobia bacterium
AATCACATTGAACTCGCGGATGCCAAGGATGGGCGCGTCAGGCGGATGCCCAATATTCCCGGGACGCCGGAGCCTGCAATTTCGCCGACCCAACCCAAAAATCCGTAAGTCCCTATGAACTTAAAAGGCCGGCGAGGACCGCTGCATTCTTCAGGTAAACCCGCCGGCCTTTTCCCGCCAACCCGGGCTCTGACGCGCGTCGCCCAAACAATTTATTGTAGAGGACGAGAATCGGGAGTCGGAGGTGGAAATAAAACCTTTTACCTTTGACTCTCGGCTCCATTTCTCCGTGGTTTGACTTTGTATTTCCCAGTGGCATAACATGGGAGCCGGATTGGAACTCGATGGGCATTGATCGCAAAGCCACCACAGAAGTGGAAATGACCGGCCCCGGAAGAAATCTCTCGGAAGCCGAACGTCATTGGGAAACTCAAACTCTTAAGCCCGCTTTGAAAACCTCCGGCGAACGAAAAGAAACATTCACCACGCTTTCGGGTGTTCCCGTCGAGCGCCTTTATACACCCGCGGATCTCAGTGGCTTTGATTACGCGCGCGATTCAGCCGACCCGGGTGAATATCCCTTTGCGCGCGGCATTCATCCGACAATGTATCGCGGAAAAATGTGGACCATGCGCCAGTTTTCCGGTTTCGGAACGCCGGAGGATACCAATCGCCGTCTACATTACTTGCTCGAGCAGGGCCAGACCGGCCTCAGTATTGCTTTCGACTTGCCAACGCTGATGGGTTATGACGCGGACCACACGCTGGCCGAGGGCGAAGTGGGCAAATGCGGCGTAGCTGTATCCTCTCTCGCAGACATGGAAACACTTCTCGCCGGGCTCCCGCTCGAACAGGTAACCACTTCCATGACCATCAATTCGCCTGCCGCCATTGTTTGGGCGATGTATCTGGTGGTGGCGGAAAAGAGCGGCGCCGATTGGAAAAAGATTTCCGGTACCACTCAGAACGATATTCTTAAAGAATATATTGCACAAAAGGAGTATATCTTCCCGCCTGCCCCCTCCATGCGCCTGGTTGTGGATACCATCGTATTCGGCGCACGCCACGTGCCGCGATGGAATCCTATTTCCATCAGCGGCTATCACATTCGCGAAGCCGGCTCGACAGCGGTGCAGGAGCTCGCCTTTACCCTGCGCGACGGGATTGAATACGCGGAGTGGGTGGAGCGCGCCGGTTTGAACATTGACGAGTTTGCGCCGCGCCTCAGCTTTTTTTTCAACGCGCACAATGATCTTTTTGAGGAAGTTGCCAAGTACCGCGCCGCCCGAAAAGTTTGGGCCCGCGTGATGCGCGAGCGCTTTGGCGCTAAAAATCCGCGGTCGTGGGTCTGCCGATTCCACACCCAGACGGCCGGCTGTTCGCTCACCGCGCAACAGCCCTATAACAACGTGATCCGCACAACGATTCAGGCGCTGGCGGGCGTGCTGGGGGGCACCCAATCGCTGCACACGAATTCGCTCGATGAGGCTTGGGCGCTGCCCACAGAACAGGCCGTGACCATCGCGCTGCGTACGCAGCAGGTAATCGCCTACGAAAGTGGCGTAGCCAAAACTGTTGATCCGCTCGGCGGTTCATATTATATCGAAAAATTAACGCTCGAAACCCAACGCGCTTGTTACGAATACTTCGACAAAATCGATGCCATGGGTGGCATGGTGGCGGCCATTGAGAAGGGCTTTCCGCAGAAAGAAATCCACGAGGCTGCCTATGCCTACCAAAAAGCGATCGAGCGCAAAGAAGAAATCATGGTGGGCGTCAACGA
>DASYXZ010000131.1:0-26158 GCA_035934315.1 Terriglobia bacterium
CCTCAGGCTCATTAAGACGGTATCCCGCGCACCATTTTTGAATTGGGCAAACCGTGCAGCGAGGCGCGCGCGGCAAGCAAACTGTTTGGCCCAGCTCCATGAGCGCCTGGTTAAAATTGCCAGGCTGCCGGCGCGATAGCAGCCGTTCGAGTTCCTGTGCGACGGCGAGACGGAACTTCGGCTGATGGATGCCTCCTTCAAGAGCCTTCAACCGGGCCATCACCCGCGCCACGTTGCCATCCATCACGGCAAAGGGTTGCTGGTAAGCGATGCTTAAGATCGCTCGCGCGGTGTAATCGCCGACGCCGGGGAGCGAACGCGCCTGGTGGTAGTCCTCAGGAAAGCGTCCGCAAAATTTGTGGGATACAACGCGCGCCGCGGCGTGGAGATTTCGGGCGCGGCGGTAATATCCGAGCCCCGACCATAATTTGAGTACGCGTTCCAGCGGCGCGCGCGCCAGTTGTTTGAGGCTGGGGAAAGCACGGAGAAATGGAGGGTAATAACGAATGACCGTTCCCACCTGAGTCTGTTGGAGCATTACCTCCGAAACCCAGATGGCATAGGGCGAATGATTTTTTCGCCAGGGCAACGCCAGGGCATGTCTCCGAAACCAGGCAAGCAGCGCGCGACGAAATGCTTTTGAAGGAATTGAGCCGTAAGTAGACTGGGCCATTGGGCTGTCGCGCTAGAGGCTTGAAGCTCGAAAATGGAAACTGGCAAAATCCATTCCAGGTCTAATTCTTAATTTCTAATTTCCAGTTTCCGATCTTCCCAGAGGCACAAGGCTCAACCTCCAGTAAGCTCAATTCCCCCACTGACCGCCGGCCCATGAAGACTGCTGCCTTCGTTATTTCACATCAAAATCCGTGCTATGCACGGGTGAAGCGTTTTGATTTGAGTCGCGCGCCAGCACCTCCAATCGATATGCTCCGGGAGGGAACTGATTCAAAGGAACCAAGTTGGCGAACGGAATAATGGGATTGCCGCTCTGCGCTTTATCGTTGATCAGCAAGGTGGGCGAGGTGTAAACCGGCTGATTGGTTTTCCGGTCGACCACCTTATAGTTGATTCCAACGTGTGGCCAGCCTTCGACAATCGGCGCTGGCTCGTAAACCTCAATGTAGAGCGCCACTTTTTCGTCGCGGCGGAAATTATTATTGGAGGATGGAACGATGTGAACGCCGTTGACGACCAATGGCGTTATCCCTTCCAGCAGGGCTGCGTCCAGATCTGCAGTGGATTGGGATGCAGGTTGTAACTTGTCACTCAGCACCACCCCGCTCAACTCGAATTGCTTGCCATTATAGGATTCGATGGTCAGGGGCATTTCGTACTTTCCATAAGTTTGCCCGCCGGCGCTCAACACCACTTTAAGTTTGTATTTTCCCGGAGCAACATCAAACGTGTTCTGATAGTTAAAGGGTTCCTTGGAAAATTCCTTCTTCTGTTCCTTATCCAAATCCACTTTGGCGACATCGCTGAACCGCGCCCCCACAGTACCGTCTTCACGGTAAGCGAGGCCGAGCACGTTGACCTCAGAGTGGAACTTGCCCTTTTCCTTTTCAAAGCTCAAACTGTCTCCGGGCACATTGAGAGACAGATCGACCCGCGCGGTATTGGGCCCGGTAAAGAAATAGGGGGCTTCGAGTGAAACAGGAATATTTCCTGGTGAAGCGCTGGCGGCCATTTGTTCCAGATTCTTGCCCTCTTCCTTTCCGGCAAGAAGGTCGAAACTTCGCACATCGCAATACCCGCTGCGCGCCCGAACCTCAAGACCTTTTTGTCCGACAACCTGCACCTTGATGGTATGGCATGCTCCCTCGATCGGTTTGGCAGGAGGCGTGTATCCAAGGACATAATATTCGTTCAGCTCTTGGGCGATTTTATCCAGCCCCCCGGCTAAATCATTGGTATTAAAAATGGGAAAACCGCCTGTGCCTGTGGCGAGCGCGTACAACACTTCCTGATTGGTGCTGGCGCTTGCCGGAAATTGCGGAAGAATCACGCAAGGCTGATTTAGGGGATTATTTCCAAAGCGACTCGGCGTTCCAAAAGACCCGGGTCCTCTCGTCCCTCCACTGCCCCGAGTACCACCATTCCCGCCAGTGGGTCTTCCCCCTCCTCCTCTTCCGCCGCCTCCAGGAGGAACTCCTCCGCCGCCCGCCCCACCGCGGCCACCGCCCCCAATTCCGCCACCGCCGGGAGCCCCGCCACCACCGCGACCACCGCCGCCGATTCCACCTCCGCCAATACCACCTCCACCGGGAGCCCCGCCACCACCTCGACCACCACCGCCCACTCCTCCTCCGCCGACCCCGCCGCCACCCTGACGTTGCGGAAGGGGATCGGGAGGAAACAATAATAGAGCCATCTCGCCATTTTCGTGGGGATACAAAGGTCCGTTCAAGCGGGCATCCGGCATCCCCTGGGGGCATCCGGATCCTAGCGGTCGAGGATTAGCGATCGACGGAGCAATGGACCCGCCGGGCGTCATCAGGCCTCGCACGTCCAGCGGATATACAGCCACATTGGCTTTGTTACAGGCATCGATGGTTGCTGTGAGTTCCGCCATGTACTCGGCGTTGAGCGGAAATCCGGAAGAGAAAAGGATCACCGTCTTGCGACCGGGAACGTTCTGAAGATTCTTGGCCAGGCCACGAAGGGCCAACAACATACTACGCGCGCCAAAGTCCGCGGTGCTGGTAAGTGACGGACCGCCAATCGTAGCGACCTGAGTTCCATCTTGGTCGTTGGGATTCACCGAGGAAAATTTTACGTTGCCCACCACTTGTTTCAATCGGTCGGCATTGGCGGTGAAGTTTTGCGCGATATGCAAAGTGCCGCCAAAATCCGCGATGGCCATAACGTGATCGTCGGCCACATTCTTTTCAATAAACTTGCCCGCAGCCTGGCGTGCATAGGCCTGGGCTGACATATCCATCGTGGAGTTGTCAAAGAACAAAACCATATAGTGCCTCTGAGGAGGACCGCCCGGCGCGTTGGCTTCCGTCCCCTTTGAAAAGCTTGTAATGGTTTGCTCTTTATTGTCCTCGTACACTTTAAAATTGTTTTCATTGAGGTTGCGGACGTAATTTCCTTTTTTATCAGCGACAATCGTATCCACCAACACAAGATTGGTCTGGGACTTGAGGACGTCAGGCACAGCAACAGGTGCCTGGCCCCCCGACTGTTGACCTCCCCCCGGAACGGCCGGGGCTTGGACAGACTCAAGGCCCAGGCAGCAAATTCCTGAAATTAAAAACAGGAGAGCAATGGAATGACGTCGAAATCTCATAAGTCACCTTCCAAAACGGAGTCTTCCCATACTTGAAAATGTCAGGTGCGCCTCCCACAGCATGGGCCCGTGTACCTGAAGTATCCGATTGCTCTTGACGAATGTCAACCAATGCCTTAGTAAGGGATCTCGACGGGACGGCTTAGCCCGGAGAGTTGGGCGCCCCCGGCCTCCCTGACCACCTGGCGCACAAGGTAGGCTCCAGGTTTAACATCGAACCCGATTTTCATCGTGATGCCGGAGTGCGCGAATCTCTCCAAGCTCGTATCAAGCAATCGCATTTCCAGAGTTTTTTCCTGCCCTGCCACGTACTTCCCGTCGTGATCAAAGAGAACCGTCACAAAAACCAAGTTGTCAATGTTCCGCCCCGCTTGCTTTCGGAAACGCACATAACGCAAATCCACATGCGTCAAAACAGAAAGTTTGGCATCTGCTTCGCCCACCCTGAAAAATTGGGTGTGTATGTCGATGGGGAGCTCGTTCAATTCGTCCTGGGAGAAAACCGCCTCTTGGATTTCTTCCGATGCCTGCGTCGCGGCGTCCGCTGGTTGTTTGGGGGCGTAGTATCCATGCCGGGCTTGCAACGAGAAACCTTTCGCCTTGGTCAGCGACACTTTCAGAGTGTGGAATTTACCGTCCAGCTTGAGATTTTGAGGTGAAAAAGCTAGCACGTAATATGCGCCTGGGAGTGAGCCCACCCTGCGAAATCCCTCGTTGAGATCGTTGCTGTTGTGGAAGAACACTCCTCCGGTCGAATCGGCAACTTCAGCAAGTACATCGGAGTTTCGTGAATACTCATCCAGACGTATCTGTGCCTTGTTGCCCATCAAATCCATGCGTCCTGGAAGTACAATAGGATCCTGCGATGCGTCGCCGAAGGGCTGGGCGACATAGAGCCCCTGCGAATCCAGGGTGTTGACGACCACCTTGAGGCGAAGGGCACGATCGACAATTTCACCAATTCTCATTGTTTGCGTCTCAGTCATGAAGCCCGGTGAAACCAGAACAATATTTCGTTGCCCAGGCACAACCCCCATCCGGCGGACCAACACCTCCAGTTCTCGAAGCGATGCTTCTGATTCTGTTTCGGCAAAGTCCAATACCCGGGTGGCGGCTGATTCGGCGCTTCGTTGCGCATCAGGCAAAAACCTTGGATCATTGTTGAATTGGCACGAAAGAGCTTCTTCCGTGGCAATCTCCAGCGATTGGGCTTCGCGCTGCTCCACGATCAAGAAGG
Organism: Terriglobia bacterium; assembly: GCA_035934315.1. Taxonomy (GTDB): domain Bacteria; phylum Acidobacteriota; class Terriglobia; order UBA7540; family UBA7540; genus DASYXZ01. The sequence goes on from DASYXZ010000131.1 coordinate 4,533, forward strand.
CCTGGTAAGGGCTAATGTCCGGGCAAGGATTGATCTCGTGCGGGACGATCGGCCGGGATTGAAGAGCAAAAAGAGCATCGTGGATTTTGTCCCGGTCGTCCGTGAAATCGAGCGCCCGTTGTCCCGACGAGGTAAATATACCCACCCGGTCCCCAGGTTGAAGCGCGCTTGCCAGGTATCCACTGGCCGCCTCGCGCGTACGCGCGATATCCTCAAATTTCATGTGAACGTCGTCAAAATACAATGCGATGTATCGCAGGGGACCGGAAGAGACGGCGGCATTTTCCGGCTGGGCCCCGCCGTCTGAAGATTTCAATTCGGATGCCGGCAAATTCAATCCCGCGGCTTGCGGCGCCTCCACGGCGAACTGAGTGATGACCTGCGGTTTCCCGTTATCCAGCAAACGGAAATCTTCCTTGTGAAGGTTGCCCAGCGCGTTTCCCTTTGAGTCGCGCACCACGACGCGAACCGTAACCAGGTTTCGCTCCGTCGTCAGCTTGAACGCAGGCTGGGTATCGTGACTGGTCAGTTCAGCTTGATCGGATTTTGGCGCCGGGGGACTGATTTGAAAGGTCAAACCACAGGGCGTCCATGCGAGCGACAAGATGATTACGACGGGCAAGGGAATGGCTGTGGCAAAACAGTTGCGCGAGATTCGGCCCAGGGTGCTCATTCTATTCCTTCCCTCAAGCCTGGCGATGAGACGACCGCCTCCCGACGAACACTTCATTAGTCCCAAGGGCTCAAGAAGCTGACCCTGGAACTCAAGCAGCGAGTATCCGGCCATCGCGGATGAAAGTCAATGCTTCGTCCCTTTTAAGCGGTGCGTCTTGATTTGGCCGCCATATTCTGTAATGCTGCAAAAGCAGTTTACGGTTGACAGTCCATGGTTGGCAGTCGAAACTCCAACCTCGGCACTTAACAATAGCTACCCAGTTTAGATTTTGAACCGTAATCTGAGAACTTTCCCTATGGCCTATCCAAACTTGCGCGACTTTATCGCCCGCCTTGAGCGTGAAGGCGAACTGAAAAGGATCGACGTGGAAGTGGATGTCGATCTCGAAATGACTGAGATCACTGACCGCGTTTCGAAAGCCGGCGGACCAGCGCTGTTATTTCAAAAGCCTCGTTCTGCAAAAGACGACGTTTCTTATTCCATGCCGGTCCTGATCAACGCATTCGGATCGAAAAGGCGAATCGAGTTGGCTCTGGAAGTTGCCTCGCTCGAAGATATTGCACGCCGCATTGAAGACCTCCTGGAAATGAAACCTCCGGAGGGACTCTTTGACAAATTGAAAATGCTGCCCAAGCTCGCCGAAGTGGGTTCGTTTTTCCCCAAGACCGTCAAGACCGGTCCCGTTAAAGAGGTGCTTGAACGAGAAAACATTTCGCTTGGCCGCATCCCCATCATGCAGTGCTGGCCGCAAGACGGCGGGCGATTCATCACCTTTCCCCTGGTGATCACACGCAGCCCGAAGACCGGCCGGCGAAACGTGGGCTGCTACCGCATGCAGGTCTTTGATGACCGGACCACGGCCATGCACTGGCAAATCCACAAAGGCGGTGCTGAGCACTTCCGCTGGCTGAATAGGGGCGGGAAGGCGCGGCGTATGGATGTTGCCGTCGCGCTGGGTTCGGACCCTGCCACCATGCTCTCAGGAATCTTGCCGTTGCCCGAAGATGTGGACGAATTTTTGTTTGCGGGATTTTTGCGCCAGCAGCCGGTCGAGCTGGTGAAATGCGAAACAGTGGATTTGGAAGTCCCGGCCAACGCCGAAATCGTTCTTGAAGGTTACGTTGACCTGGACGACATCCGGACCGAAGGTCCCTTCGGCGACCACACCGGCTATTATTCGCTCGAAGACAAATTTCCCGCATTCCATATTACGTGCGTCACCCAGCGCCGCGATCCCATTTATGTTTCCACTATCGTTGGCGCGCCGCCCATGGAGGATTATTGGATCGGTCACGCCATCGAACGAATCTTCCTGCCCTTGATGCGAAAACAAATGCCCGAAGTGACGGACATGCACTTGCCCGCCGAGGGCATCTTCCACAACCTCATGATTGTCGCCATTCGGAAGAGCTATCCCGGCCATGCGCGCAAAGTGATGAACGCCATCTGGGGATTACCCGGCGCCATGTTTACAAAATGCATTGTGGTGGTCGATCACGACGTAAATGTTCACAACGTCGGCGAAGTTGCCTGGAAAGCGCTCAATCATATTGACCCGGAGCGCGACATTCAATTTACGCTCGGGCCGGTGGACCAGCTCGAACACGCCTCACGCCTGCCAAATTTCGGCTCGAAAATGGGCATCGACGCCACCCGCAAATGGTCCACTGAAGGTTTTACGCGGCCCTGGCCGGATGAAATTGTGATGGATGAAGCGACCAGGAAAAAGGTGGATAAAATTTGGAAAAGCCTGGGGCTGATTTAACTTACGAATCACCCGTGGCGCCAGCCTTTTCTTCCCTGGCCAAAAAAAAGGCGGCTAAAGGGCCGCCCGTTGTAATGGATTAAAATTTAAATTAAGTTTGAGAATACAGAAATCAGCTTGACCGAAGCATCACGAACCGGCGTGCGGGATCACGATTTTCTGGTTCGTCCCGTTCAACTCTATTTCAGTAATGATTTGCGAATTATTTTCTCCTGGTTTGGTGTAGATCGCTGTTTCATTGTTTTTCTTGCTTTCGCTTACCAGTTTAACCGGTGTTTGGGCCACGAGTTTGTTGTCACGGTAGAAGGAAACCTCGGGGGTGGGCGACGTTGTCAATAATTCGACCCGGTAATTGCCAGGTTTCAATTCCGGCCCGTTACCAAGTTTTGTGTTCCCTGAAAGATCAACGCGCGCCGATTCCACTCCCGACTTCTTATGGCTCCAAAGGCTTGCCGAGGCCACGCCAGAACTGAAGACGGCAACCGCTGCCGCGAATAGCATGGACTTTACAAAGGGTTTTTGCATTGGCTTCAATCCTCCTAAGTTTGATTTTTCCCATGCCAAGTTAGAAGCCAGAATATTTGAACGTGGTTGCCTGCCGCGATATGCAACCGGATACGCGCGCCGATCTCCGGTCATCGGGCCAGCGCCCAACGCGACAATTTTCCCCGAACCACCCAGGACTTTCCCATCCCATTGAAACTTGCATTTTGAAGTCGCCAGGCGTCTCGAAGCGCGGCCGCACCTTTTCCAGCCACCGCTGCCCGGCTTTGTTGCGATCCAAGAATGATGGGGGAGAGGAACCAGTAAACACGGTCGACAAGTTTTTGGTCGAAGAAACTCCCCAGAACTTCGCTTCCACCTTCAACCAGGATACTAATAATTTCGTGTTCGGCCAATCGCGGCAACAGCTTTTTTAATGGAACTCGACGACCCATGAATGTCCACACTTGCGCGCCGCAGCGTTCCAGTTGAGTTCGTTTTTTTACGCTGGCAAACTCAGTGCAGGCGATGATGCATTTCCTTGATTGAACGACTTGACTTTCAGGCGGTGTTCGCAAGCGCGAGTCGAGCACAATTCGCCACGGGTCAGGCATGCCACGTTTGCGGCTCCCGAGGTGGGGATTATCCGCAAGCACCGTGTTGACGCCAACTAGCACAGCCTGATGGTCGCCGCGAAGCAGTCGTGCGTGACGGCGCGCCTCTGCATCGGTAATCCACTTTGACTCTCCCGTCTTTGTTGCAATCTTACCGTCCAGGCTGGTGGCCACTTTCACTGTGATAAAAGGCAGGCCAGTGGCGACGTATTTTAAATACGCTTCGTTCAGCAGCGCCGCTTCCTGCGAGCACAAACCGCCCTTCACTTCGAGCCCGCAATGTTTCAGGATTTTTGCGCCGCGCCCTGCCACCAATGGATTCGGGTCGCGAAGGGCATAAAAAACTTTGTGAATGCCCGTACTCAGAATGGCATCCGTACAAGGAGGAGTCCGTCCGTAATGGCAGCAGGGTTCGAGCGTGACGTAAAGGGCGGCACCGCGAGCGCGTGCGCCCGCTTGCGCCAGGGCTTCAACTTCAGCGTGGTTTGTGCCCGCGCCTCGATGGGTTCCGCGCCCAACAATTTTTCCGTTCTTGACGATAACGCAGCCCACCCAGGGATTTGGATGGGGCAGCTTGGCGCTCCGTCGCGCCAAACTCAACGCCTGGCGCATATAATATTCGGGAGGGGATCCGCATGGTTCGGACATGTCGCCTCACTGCACCTTGCTGAGGAGATGTCCCAGCTTGTCTTTTTTTACCTTCAGGTAAGCGCGATTGCTCACGTGAGGACGCGTTTCCAGGGGAATACGCTTGATGATCTTGAGCCCGTAGCGCCCGATACCTAAAATCTTCTTGGGATTGTTCGTAAGGAGGTGCACTTTGCGAACACCCAAATGGACTAATATCTGCGCCCCCACAGAATAGTCGCGCATGTCTGCGGGCAATCCAAGACGTTCATTGGCCTGCACCGTGTCCAGCCCCTTGTCCTGGAGAGCGTAAGCTCGAATTTTGTTGGCCAAGCCTATCCCGCGGCCCTCCTGACTGAGGTACACAATCACCCCGGAGCCTTTCTCGCCAATATTTTTCATGGCCGTTTCAAGCTGTTCGCGGCAATCGCAACGGATGGAGTGAAGGGTGTCACCCGTGAGACATTGGGAATGAACGCGCACCAAAGTCGAGCGATCGGGTGATATTTTGCCCATGACCAATGCCAGATGTTCGCGGTTTTGTGACGGGCACTCGTACACATAAGCGGTGAAGTCGCCGTAATCGGTGGGCAGACGCGCACTGGCCACGCGCTCCACCAGTTTTTCGCGGTCCTGGCGATATTCAATCAATTGTTCAATCGTGATGACTTTCAGTTGGAAGCGCCGCACCAACTTCTGGATCGTCCGGGTGTGCGCCGCTTTGCCGTTTTCATCCAGCACCTCGCACATCACGGCGACCGGTTGCAGACCCGCGAGTCGCGCAAGATCTACAGCGGCTTCGGTGTGCCCCGCGCGGGCCAGCACTCCACCCGCACGCGCCCGCACGGGGAAAATGTGGCCGGGGCGGGCCAGATCGTAGGAACGCGTCCGCGGGGAAGCAAGCAAGCGAACCGTGGCTGCGCGGTCGGAAGCGGAAATGCCAGTGGTCACGCCTTTCCGTGCATCCACGGAAACGGTAAAATCGCAGCCGAACGCCGTGGAATTCTCCTCCACCGGCACCATGGACGCAAGGCCCAGTTTAGCCGCGCGCTCGCGCGTCAAGGCGCCACAAATCAGCCCTCCGCCGTGCTTGATCATAAAGTTGATATCGGCGGCGGAAGATTTTTCCGCAGCCATCACCAGGTCGGCCTCGTTCTCCCGGTCCAGGCTATCTCGCACGATGACCATGCGCCCACGCTTGATTTCGCGAAGCGCTTCATCGATGGTTGCCAAATGCGACATAAGTTCCTTCACTTTTCAAGCTTACCTAATGCGGCCAACATGGAAAGGGCGGCCTCAGCGGCCTCCACACCTTTGTTGGAACTATTGTCGCCGGCGCGTCGAAGAGCATCACGGCGGTTGTAGGTGGCCAGCACCTCGAAAATAATAGGCACCCCGTGTTTCAATGAAACTTCCATGACACCCCGCGCACACCCATTGGCCACCAGTTCGAAGTGATGGGTGTCGCCGCGAATCACGGCGCCCAGTGCGATGAAGGCGTCGTAACGTTGCTGGGCCGCAAGTTTCTGAGCGATAAGTGGGATTTCAAAACATCCAGGGACACTATAGTGGTCAATATGGGCGGCTGGAACGCCGTTTTCAATTAGAGTCCATTCACACTTCTCTCTTAAGCTTTGCGTAATTTCGTTGTTGTATTCGGCGCGGATAATGGCAATGCGAATTCGATCCGCCCCATGGGGAGCCAAACGAACCTTGGTCGCTGCCACTTTTTTGTGTTTTAGTCTCATGGGCGCAGAAGCCTTTCCACATACTTCGCCAATACATCCACCTCGATATTCACCCGGTCACCCGGCCCCTTGTTCCCCAGCGTAGTTCTTGTTAAGGTATAATCCAGTAAAGAAATAGTAAAACGCCCCGGCAGGGATTTGACGACAGTCAAGCTGATGCCATCCACCGCGATGGATCCTTTATCCGCAATATAGCGCGAAAAACGACGCGAAATTTTAAACTCGTAGAGTTTGGCCCCGCCCTCGTTCTGGACACTCGCAATACGGGCGGTGGTGTCCACATGTCCTTGCACAAGATGGCCCCCGATCAGGCCGTTGAGGGTGAGGCTACGTTCCAGATTAACATGGGCCCTGCGGCGCGCGTCTTTGAGCGTAGTGAGGCGGAGCGTCTCTGGCATATAGCAGACCTGGAAAAAACGTCGATCAGCTTTCTGGATAGTCGAGCAAACTCCGTCCACGCACACGCTTTCGCCCAGCTCTAACTTCCACCCGGTGGGCTTGCGGATGGATAGAATCTGTTGGCCATGCCCATCCTGGATTCTCACGATCGGACTGGTGACTTCAACTATTCCGCTGAACAATATTTATCCTGCCCCCGATCTATTTTGGACCAAAAGCGTTCATTCCAGAGTCTCTCCCATGAAGGAAATACTCCCAGGCTATGATCTTGGAATTCGCACTCTTCCATGTCTTCTGCCGCTGTCTGTTTTTACAAGAGAAAGCCCCTCATCGGGGCAGGGTGGGACTTACGAATCGCGGGCAGGCAAATGTGTAAACCACATCCACGTCATATGGCTATGGACACACCCACGCGCTGACCTGTGATTCTGGACCTTCTGCCATCCGGACTATACCGTCGGCTCCGGAGTTTCACCGAATCCTGAGGCGGGAGATTGACGATTGCAGATTTTCGATTGACGAGGGCAAAGCCCTTCCATCGGTTTTTTCAACTCGCCATTTCCAATCTTAAATCAATAATCCCAGCGCCTCTCGCGGGCTTTACCGCCGATCGGGAATTGGGAGGCCGCATAAACGGCGTCCCTCACCCTGCCCCGAAGGTCGTCATTTTCAGACGCATTTATTCTAGCATCACCGGAAGGTTCACTCAAGATTAACTTTGGGCGGGATTAACTTTGGGCGGGAATGCGCCAGGGCATAGTATCCATGGCGCGTAGAAATTCATTTCTTCTATTTTAAAGGTGTGGCTCGCGGTTTGCTTTAATATCCTGAAGGTGTTGCCGAAGTCTGGCCAGGACTTCTTCGTGGCTCGCTGTCCCATCCTTGATCTCGCGTTCCAATTCGTCGAGCGCGAAATGGACCACGTCATGATGATGCAGCTCCTCAGACCCCAGTTCATTCCCAAGCTTTAACCATATACTGTGCAGCAAATCGATTTCCTTGGGCGTCAATCGCGGCGAATGAGGCCCCATATAGAAAACTGATTCCTGGCCGCCCGGCGAGTAAATTTCCAAAGTTAGTTGAGGCTTGGGCTCCGCGAGTCGCTCCCAGGCGTCACCGGCGAGTCGCGCTTCTTCAGTGACGGGCAGGCGAGGGGAGAGTCCAAGGACAAGAATGGACGCTTGAAGGCTTTGGGCTGAGCGCAAAATGCCGTCCCAGACGTCATTCGCGGCGATGACAACCAATCGGATTGTCCGCCCGCTCTTTTCCGCGATGGCCAGGGCCTTGCTAAAAAGCATTTGCTCGTTGGTGCTGAACAATTGATCGGGAACCACTCCGTGTTCGCCGGAGCCGGCCCGCCGCAGCAGGCGGATGTGCAAAACGATAACATCCTGCTTATCGGTATCCACCCGCTCGAGCACTCTGGCCAGCGGGTAAAGGGCATTGTAGTCGCGAATCATCACCACGACGTTTCCCGGCCTTACCCCCACCGTCTGGGGCGTAATTTCTTTTCCAGCTTCAAGGTTGAACTGGTCCAGTTCCTCATGAGGTCCCACCCGCTGCCGCTGGCTGATCCTTTCCGAGATGGTAAAGATAATAAAAAAGATGATGGTGAAAGCCACGCCGGAGACGGTGGCAATTTCCTTGGTGAAGAGATTGATAATGGCCGTGGCGAACAGCGTGATGGTAATCAAGCCCAGGCCGAACGGAATTTCCGTGCGCCCCACAGGGAAATTCAGCGGTACTCGGAAATCGCGGGGGCCGGGTTCGGTAAATCGGAGAATGAGAACGGCCAAACCCTTGGTGGCGAAACTCCAGACCACACCGAAGGCGTAAGCCTCGCCGAGCAGAATAACATTCCCCCGGCTCAGCACAATGGTAAGGAGCTGGAGCACTACGACAAGATTGATGATCCGGTGCGAAGTGCCGAAGCGCGGATGCGGTCGCCTAAACCAGTCAGACAGGACACCGTCTTCAGACACCCGATTGAGCACACCGTTCGAACCCACAATCGCCGTATTCACCGCCCCGGAAAGAATCATGATGCCCACGATGACCACAAAAGCATGGAACGCCAGCCGATAAGTAAGTGGACCGACAACGTGCATAGCCAGTCCGGCGATGAGGTTGTTCTTGAATCCCAGGCGTATCTGTTGATCGGGAATGATCATGTAGGCGAAAAACGAAACGAGCGAAGTAAAGAGCAGGCTATAAACGAAAATAATAAAAGCCGTTTTTTTGAGATTGGGTAGCTTGGGGTGTTCGATCTCCCGATAGACTTGGGCGAGCGTTTCAAGACCACTCATGGCCAAAACGGAGTGTCCAAAAGCGACCAGAATTCCGATAATGCCAATCAGTTCCGGCAAACGGCTGGTGCGCAGCCAGCCCTCGGCATCTTTTGAAAATTGAAGATTGGCAGGGCTCGGCCAAGGCGGCAAATGGCCCCCGCGTATCCACAAGGTTATGCCGCACCAGCCAATCATCAACACCACGAGAACCGTGGTGAACTGCATAATGCGCACAGCCTTGTCGCTTGACTCCTCAATGCCCTTGATGTTTTGCCACCAAAAATAAATGGTTACGACGACGGCAAAAATCGCAGCCGTCGAATTCGTTTGCACCGAGTAATCAATATGAACGTAATGCAAAAGCTCGTTGATGAAACCGGCGAGATACTGGCCCGCAGAGACTCCACTGATGGGACCGGTGAGAATGTAGTCAAACATCAAGGCGGAGACAGAGAACTTGGCGAGAGTCCCGCCCATCGCTTCCTTCACCACGCGATAAACGCCACCGCGCACGAACATGCTGCAGCTTTCCACGTACATCTGGCTTACCGCATAAGCAAACAGCATCACGGCAAGGATGAACCAGGGCGCCGAAGGGCCGATTGCATCTTCGGCGATACCCCCCGCGTAAAATGCCGATGAAGCAAGGTCATTCAGGACGATGGCCGCTGCCTGCCAGAAGGATATGAAAGTGAGCATGGCCGTGGTAGCCACCAGGACTCTGGGAATAGTCACGGGAGAGGTCTTTCCAGCAGGTTTTTTCGGGGAGTCGTTTTCCATCAATCGTTCTGCGGCTGAATTTGGCCCAAGCTTTGAAACCAGTTGGTGCTGATGATGTCGAATGTAAAATCGGGCCCAAATAAACCCGACGATTGTCGCACAGTCGAAGGCAAAAGCGAAAGAGCTAAGTCACTTGCTTGTTTGTCTTGGGGTTGTGATCGTCAAATGGTTTAAAACTTCTGGTTCGGGGGTTACTCGGCCGGATTAATGAAGGTGCATTGCAGGAGGAGAGTGACTTCCGCCGGACTAAAAAACAGTTTGCTACCTCGTATATCAAAGCGCAACTGTCCCCCAACGACGACAACGTCACCCGAACTGTCGCCGCCATCGGTCTGCTTCGGCGAAGCTAGCGCCAAAAATTGCCTGGGATTGGAAATTGAGGCGGAGAGGAATTGAAGGGCAGTTATTTTCAGCAGTCCCTACAACGCCGGCCAGAGCGATTCCCAAATTTTAAATTCGGTGTGATATCCGGCCTCCTCGGCGCGGGTAAGTTTACGCCCGGAAGCAACGTCCAACGTTTCCTGGAAAATCTTGCGCCCCACCTCCTCGATGGTAGCTCTCTTTTCGAGAATGGTTCCCGCATCAATATCGATATCGCCGTTCATGCGCGCGAGAGGAGAATTGGAGCCGATCTTTACCACCGGGCCGAGAGCGCAGCCGATTCCTGTGCCACGTCCCGTGGTGAACAAAGCTATTTGGGCACCGCTCAAAAAAAGGGCAGGCGTTGAAATTTGGTCATAGCCCGGCGTGTAAAGCACATAAAGCCCCTTGCGCTCGCCCAGCCATTCGCCGTATTCGATCAGGTCTTCCACAACAGAGGTTCCGCCTTTGGCTTTCACGCCGCTCGACTTCAAATAAATATTGTAAAGGCCGCCCTTAATGTTGCCGGGTGACGGATTGTCCCGGAAGTCTTCCCCGAATGAATGAACGTATTTCTCGTATCGCTTCAAGGCTTGCATTAATTTTTTGCCCACAGCGCGGGTGCGGGCGCGCTGGGCGAGGTCCACCATCGCGGCGCCCTGAAGCTCCGGAATCTCGGGTAGAAAAACGGCCGCCCCTGCCTTTACGAACATATCCGCAGCGACGCCCACGGCAGGATTCGCGGTCACGCCCGACCAGCGGTCGGAACCCCCGCATTTCGTACCCACAATCAGCTTGGAAATGGGCACGGGTTGGCGTTTAAATTGGTTTGCAAAATGGAGCTGCTTTTCGACGATTTCCAGACCGCGTTCGACGGTCTTGCGGCTGCCTCCCGAAAGTTGGATGACCAAGTTGGCAACCCGCTGTTGAAAATCGGGCACTGCGCTCTGAAAAATCGGCGCTGAACACTCGACGCAGGTTTTTCCGCAACCCAGGTCAATGTAAATCGCGGCGCCCAGATTCGGGTGGCGCAGACTGTCGGCGAGCAGCAAGTTGAGAAGATCGACCGCGCGCCCGTCCGGCATGCCACATCCGGATTCCTGGGAAATGGGAACGACCCCGTCAACGTTGGGAAATTTTTCACGCGAATAAATTTCGCGCATGGCGCGGGAGGCAATTTCGTGAGCCTCGGTGGAAGAGCACATTCCGGAGGTGACAATACCCACGTAATTGCGCGTGCCTATCGTACCGTCAGCGCGAACGTAGCCGTCGAAAACACGTGACGCGAGTTCAGCGTCTATCACGTTTCGTGCCCGATGATTGCTGAACCGAACCGAAAGGCGGGGCAGCCGGTCTTCAAGGTTTGATTCATTGACAGGGTCGCCGGGCGAGACGGGCCGGGAAGCCAATCCGATGGGGTCTCCGAGAGTGATGTAGGCCTGACCTTTGCGAATTTTTCTTGTGGCAAAACTTTGTCCGCGCAGAATTCGGTCTGAAATCTTGAACGACTCGCCGCGGTAATCGAGGGGTGTCCCTTTTTCAATAAAGTCGGCGGTGACCACCGCGATGTTATCGTGCTCAGGGCGAATGACGATGGCCACGTCTTCAAGATTTTTCGGTTGCATGCTGTTTTATCACCCGCGACATCTGAACACAAACATTTTACACTGTGCGCCGCCGTTTGCGAAATTCATCCACGGCGACTGCGAACACGATCACTGCGCCAATCACCACCTGCTGCCAAAAAGGTGAGACCCCAAGCAGATTGCTGCCGTTTGAAATCAATCCGATCAAAAAAGCTCCAGCCACCGTTCCCGCCACGGTCCCTTCGCCGCCCGAAAGACTGGCGCCGCCAATCACTACGGCGGCGATTACGCGCAACTCATAACCTTCGCCGGCGGTCGGCTGGCCGGTCATTAAGCGCGATGATTCAATCATTCCGGCCAATCCGGTAAGCGCGCCACAAAATGAGTAAATGGCGAGAAGATACATCCGGATGGGAATTCCTGAATAGCGCGCCGCTTCAACATTACTGCCAATGGCGTAAGCATAGCGCCCCAGTCGAGTGTACGTTAAAATAAATCCGGTGAGCAATACCAGCACCACCAGGATGGCGAGCGGCGTGGGCACCACGCGCAGGACGTTGCCATCCCCCAAATTCCCAAAGCTGTCGGGCAGGCGGACGATGGGCATGCCGTTGGTGATCACCAGAGTCAGCCCGCGCGCCGCTCCCATGGTGCCCAGCGTGGCGATGAACGGGCTCACCTTTAAGCACGTGATCAGGAGAGAATTGAGCAGGCCCCACGCCGCGCCTGCCAGCATCGCTCCCAGAATTGAAGGGAGCAGCGGGTAGCCGGCCTGGAGCAGCATGGTGCCGCAGATTCCGGCGAATCCCATCACTGATCCGACGGAGAGATCAATCCCGCCGGATATCATAATCAGCGTCATGCCCAGTGCGATAATGTTGATCACCGCGGTCTGCCGGCAGACGCTGGAAAGATTGGCGAGTGTCAGGAAATACCGGGTCGACAGCGACAGAATTATGAAGAGCGCGGCCACGCTGGCAAAGGGAAGCAGGCGTTCCAACCATTCGCGGGGAGACGCGACTACGGAGGCGGAAGATTCAGACGGGCTGTCCATGTTCAGGTTTATTCTCCCAATGTTGCGAAGCGCATAATTTCTTCTTGCGACGTTTTGGCCGTGTTCAATTCTTTAACCAGCCGGCCATTGCGCATGACCAGCACGCGATCGGTCATGCCCAGAATCTCCGGCAGCTCCGAGGATATCATCAGGATGGCCGCTCCCAACTCGGCCAGTTCGTTCATCAGTCGATAGATTTCAGTCTTGGCGCCGACATCCACGCCGCGAGTGGGTTCATCGAAAAGGAAAATCTTCGATTGACGAAAAAGCCATTTGGCCAGAACGACTTTTTGTTGGTTGCCGCCACTCAGCCGTTCGAGCTTTTGCGCCGTGGATGAGGTGCGAATATGCAGCCGATCGCAGAAATCCCGGGCCACGCGATCCTCTTTTTTGAGGTCGAGCCGCCCGCGGCGAAGCAACGCCCTCAAGTCCGCCAGCGTGATGTTCTGAGCGACTGAAAGTTTTAGAGCAAGTCCCGTTCGTTTCCGATCCTCCGTAATCAGAGCCATGCCGCTGCGGATGGCGTCCTGAGGTGAACGGATGTTGACCGGCTTACCCTCCATCATAATCCGGCCACTGTCCGCTGGCGTAGCGCCAAAAATAGCTTCAGCCATTTCGGTTCTTCCCGCACCAATCAGCCCTGCCATGCCCACGATTTCTCCGCCGCGAATCGAAAAACTCAAATTTTGAAAATCCGGCGTTCGGCTTAGTCCCTGAATCTCGAAAACAATCTCCCGCCGTTCAGCCCTGCGCGGCGGATAAAAATCTTTGAGTTCACGGCCCACCATGGCTCGAATCAGGTCGCTGAAGTCGGTGCGGGGCATGGGGCCTTCATGGATCGATTCGCCGTCGCGCAGCACGACGACGCGGTCCGCCACTTGGGCCAATTCCTCCAATCGATGCGTTACGAAAATCACAGCCGTGCCGTGGCTTTTTAATTGGCGGACAACACGAAACAAGTCCTCCACTTCGTGGGCCGAAAGGGAAGACGTCGGTTCATCCATGATGACCAGTCGCTGCGTGCGGACAACTGCCCGGGCGATTTCCACCAATTGTCTTCGCGCCGGGCTCAGATGCCGGACAGGAGTGCGCGGGTCGAGGTCGAATCCCAACCGCCTCAGGGACTCGCTCGTGTCGGAAACTTCGCGGAGGCGGTCGATGATTCCGGGGATTAAACGGCTGTCCGGTTCGTGGCCGAGGAATATATTTTCGGCCACGTTCAGGTGGGGGGCAAGATTGAATTCCTGGTGAATCATCGTGATGCCCAGGTGCTCTGCGTCAGCCCGTGAGTTAAGGGTCGCAGGCACGCCTCCCCAGAAAACCTCGCCTCCGTCGCGGCTCACTTCACCGCCTAGTATTTTCATGAGTGTGGATTTTCCGGCCCCGTTTTCGCCTACCAGCCCCAGAATTTCCCCGGCGCTAACCCGCAAGCGCGCTTCTTTTAATACAAGGTTTCCGCCATACGATTTTCGAATATTTCGCATCTCGATAAGAGATCGGGAAGAATCGGCTTGCACGCTGACGGAATGAGGCTCGAGCATTTGAGGCTGATACCAGTTACTGCGAGAGATATCGTTGGATGTCCGGGTTCAAGAGTTTTTGCATCTTCGGCTCATTCATATTGTCGCGTGTCAGAAGTGTCGGCGGCAGATCAATGCGTTTGGGGGGCGTGTGCCCGGCACGCTGATCGAGTAGTGTTTTCAGGCCCTGATAACCCATTTGAAACGGATCCTGCAGAACAAGGGAATCAATATTGCCGGCGCGCACATCATCCACCAGGCTGGGGGAGCTGTCGAAGCCGACGATTTTTACCTTACCCAAGAGGCCGCGTTGCTTCAGCCCCTGCACGGCCCCAATCGTGGCCGACTCGTTCGAGGTGAAAAAACCGGCCAGGGACGGATGGGCGCTGAGAATGTCTTCAGCCACGGAAAGAGCTCGAGCGCGATCAGACATGCCGTATTGAAACGCGACAATTTTCATCTGCGGCGAGTCCTTGGCCAACGTATCGCGAAAACCCTTTTCGCGCGCGGTCGTGGAAGCGGCTCCAGGCAGCACACCGATGATGGCCACATCACCCTTATGATTGAGAATTTCTCCCAGGCGTTTTCCCGCAAGCAAGCCGCCACCATAATTGTCCGTGGCGACAAAGGAAACATACTCATCAGTGTTCACCCCCGAATCGATGATGGAAAGAGGAATTCCGGCCTGGTGGGCTCGCCGGATGGCCGGAACCTGCGCATCAATATCCGAGGGCGCCAGCACGATTCCGTCCACGTGACGGTTGATGAAATCGTCCAAGATACCGATTTGCTTGGTGTAATCTGTTTCCATTTCCGGACCATTCCAATCAATACTCACCCCCCCTTCCTGCGCCGCGGCCGCCGCGCCGGCGTGAATTGATTGCCAGTAAATATCCGCCTGCCCTTTGGGGATTACAGCATACACAAGTTTCTCTCTTTTCCGGCAGGCAGCGGAGGCCATGATAATTACCACCCACACACTGAGCAAGGCCGCAGATGCGCACGGGCGGTACTTTTTAAGATCGGTGGCGGGCGCTCGGCGTGGCAGCTTCATATAAGGTTCAACACTCCTTTGATATATTCTGGCCGTACGAAGTCCCGCTCAAAGGCATTATGAATTTCTTCCAGCGCAGGGTACCGGTGGGTGACGAATTGGCGAACCTTGATTTTGCCTGCGCTCACCATCTCCAGTGCGCGTCGATAAGTGGCGGGCCGGCGATCAGGATCAAACCCTCCTGAGGCACCCACCGATGCCACCAGGGTTGGCTCAAGAAACAGAATATTGCCCCACAGTCCAATGTCCCGCCCCTTGTGTCCGTGGCCATAAAGCAGGACCGTTGCTTGCTTTCGAATCAGGCCTGGGATTTGCTCAAAGATAATCGAATTACCGCAGGATTCGATGAGATAGTGGATGCGTTCGCCGCGAGTTTTGTCATGGACAGCTTCCACCAGGTTTTGTTCCGCCACATTGATTGGCGTGCCGCCGAATTCGCGGGCCAGGTCCAGATTGTTTTGTCGCAGGTCGCTGATCAGGACCAGGCCCTGAAAGCCTTTCACGTTTCTCAGGTACTGAAGAAAGAGCAAGCCCGCGGGCCCGGCGCCGGAAATTAAAATGTTTTTGATTTGTGAAGGCCCGTCAAACACATAACGCGCGCCCGCACGGTCCACGCGCGCGCTCGAATGCACGATGCACCCCAGCGGCTCAATCAAAGCGCCGACTTCCGTCGCCACATCATCGGGCAGCTTCAAACAATTGACGGCCGGGACGGCAATGTATTCAGCGAGAGCTCCGGGAAGGCCTGTAATGCCGTGTTCACGATAGAATTCGCACTGGTGAGAATCTCCCGAGGCGCAGTAGGAACAAGGCGGCCACCGCCCCTGACTGAAACAATTTCTCCCCTGGTCGCAAAGCACGCGGTCTCCCACGTCCAAATCTTTCACGTCACGACCCGCTTCAATGACCTCGCCTGAAAATTCATGACCGAGAATTTGCGGCTGCTCAGTAAGCGGGATGATGTGGCCGCGAGCGTCCAAATTATAGTTTCCCTGCCCGCGAAAAAGGTGGAGGTCCGTGCCACATATGCCAACGGCCCGGACTTGAATTAAAACCTCAGAGGGAGAAAGGACGGGATCTGGAACTTTTTTCACCACCATTTTTTCAACATCTTCAAGAACGGCAGCTTTCATTTAACCAATTATCCTTTTTCCCCCGCTACGGAGTTATTGGACTCCGGAGAGATCAAATTATTACAGATATTTTTTCCCGTAACATCAGGTATCCAGATCGTCAGTCGTCAGTTTTCCGGCGTTGCGGAGGCGTTCAAAGATTTCCCGCGTTTCGCGAATCCCCTGGGCAAGAGGGGTCTTGGGAATGTCTCCGAAATCCCGGATCAGGGCGCTGTCGTCCAAGTCGTAGGCGATGGGAAGCGTCGGGCCCACGGCCGAGATGTGGCTTTGCGTTTGCGGCGAGTCCTCATGGAGCGCCGCGATAAAGTCCTGCATCTGGATGACCGTGCCGCGCAAGGTGTAAATGCGCGCGCCGGGAAGCTCAGACTCGGCACAACGCAGGAAAAGTTTTGCGGCATCGTCCACATACTGCAGGTCCAGCCCGCCCGTGAATCGAATCGCATAGTCGCGGCCAAGCACTGCAGCCTTGATTGCTTTGGTGGGTCCCGAGGTGACGCCTACGTCTCTCCCCACGCCGTAAACGGCCCAGGGCCGCAGACCAACGCTGGAAATTCCATCAATTTTGTAATAAACGCGTGCATTGCCCTCGTTGCACTGTTTGAAAACACCATAGTGGGTTCCCGGCTCGAGTACAGCGCCTTCGGGCACAGTCGAGGCTTCATAGAATTCTTCGGGGCCGAAGACTGCCGCCGAACTCGCGTAGACAATACGTTTCACCAGGTCCGGCCGGCGGCGCGCTACTTCAAAAACGTTCAGCGTCCCCAGCACATTAATTTGCGCGCCCAATCGCGGATTAGCTGCACAGGCGGGCACCTGCACCGCCGCCAGATGAATCAAGTGGGTGATGCCGTGCTCCGCCACGGCGCGGTCAAGCTCCTCAAAATGGGTGACGTCGCCCAGAACAAATGAGATGGCGCCCATTTGTTCCTCGGAGAGCAGGGCGCGCAAGCGATGCGACTCGCGATCGAGGTCAAAGATCCACGGTCGGTCGCCTCGCGCCACCAGATTTTTCACAATCCATGCGCCGATAAATCCTTTGGCGCCGGTTATGAGAAATCGCCGGGTGTTGGTAGGTGAAATGGATTGCGTTGCCATGCACTGGCATTATATTTAAGGGACGGGAAGTGTCAACGCGAGAAAATTTCCCGGGGGCAACGCAGGTAGCTCACGGCACATTCCTGGATTCAATTCTTTCATCCTCTTCCCCACACCTTTGATAGTAATATGACCTGCATGTTGCGTTGGCTGGTTATCGGTGTCGGGGACATCACCACGAAGCGCGTTATACCTGCGATCTTGCAAGAAGGTCGGAGCCGCCTCCACGGCATTGTAACGCGCGATCCAGCCAAAGCCGCTCCCTATGGGGTAAGAGCATTCTTAAGCCTGGACGACGCTTTGGCCGATGGCGCATTCGATGCAATTTATGTTGCGTCACCGGTTTTTCTACATGCGACGCAGACCATTCAGTCTCTACTCGCCGGTCACCATGTTCTGTGCGAAAAGCCAATGGCGATGAACTTGACCGAATCACAGGCCATGCTGGAAGCCGCACGGACCAGTGGCAAGCAACTGGGTGTCGCATACTATCGGCGCACTTATCCCAAAGTGAAACGAGCTCTGGATTTGCTTCGGGAAGGCGCGATCGGCCAACCTGTTTCCGCCTATGTCTCCTGCCATAATTGGTTTACTGCAGGCGACGGAAAGAGAGCGTGGCTGCTTGACCCGGGGAAAGCCGGCGGCGGGCCGCTTTACGATATTGGCTGCCATCGTATCGATTTACTCAATTATTTTTTCGGCGAACCGCTGGCAGTTCGTGCCCTTCTGTCGAATGCCGTCCACCAGACGGCAGTTGAGGACAGCGCGACCGCGCTCATCAAATACCCTAAGCATGTTCATGCCATTGTGGACGTACGCTGGCATTCCCGCGTCACACGCGATGAGTTTCGAATTTTCGGCGTGCAAGGTGAAATCGACCTTACCCCCCTAAACGACCCGCAGCTCGTGTCACCCTCCGGTCGCGAGGAGCTGCCGAACCACCCGAACCTGCACTACCCCGCCATCAAAAACTTTGTTGGCGCGATCGAAGCGGGAGAGCCACTTCTCTCAAGCGGCGACACAGCTTGGTGGACGGACTGGGTTATTCAGAATGCCGTTGCGTCGGGAATTGAAAAGACCGGGAAACTTTAGGCCATGACGCAGGGGCCGACGAGCGGAATTTCACTCACAAGAGGATTTTCAACTGCGCTCGTTATATAATCCGCATTGGTGAGGTGTTCGGCGGTGATCGCGTCAGGAACAAAACTCGGACCTTATGAAATCATCGCGCCCCTCGGCGCGGGAGGGATGGGTGAAGTCTATCGTGCGCGCGACACGCGACTGGATCGAACCGTCGCCATCAAAGTGTTGGCAGGCAATCTCTCCAGCGATCCTGAACGGCGCCAACGCTTCGAACGCGAGGCCAAAGCCATCTCCAGCCTTAATCATCCGCACATTTGCACAATTTATGATATCGGCGAGTACGAAAACCAACCATATATCGTGATGCAGTTCGTGGAAGGGCAAACGCTGAAGCACCGCATTGTCACAAAACCCTTTAAAGTAGACGAACTTCTGGAACTGGGCATGCAACTGGCGGACGCGCTGG
Organism: Terriglobia bacterium; assembly: GCA_035934315.1. Taxonomy (GTDB): domain Bacteria; phylum Acidobacteriota; class Terriglobia; order UBA7540; family UBA7540; genus DASYXZ01. Next base: position 23,264 of record DASYXZ010000131.1, read on the forward strand.
ACGCGGCGCACGCCAAGGGCATCGTGCATAGGGATATCAAGCCGGCGAACATTTTTATTACAGACCGTGGTGATGCAAAGATCCTCGACTTCGGTCTGGCGAAGCTGATGCCGCAACGCAGTTCTGCGGGCGAGGCTGCCGGTCCGACGGCTGTGACGATGGGAACTGCGGACGAGCACCTCACGAGTCCGGGCACGGCGATGGGCACTGTGGCTTACATGTCACCCGAGCAGGCGCGCGGCGAAGACCTTGACGCGCGCACAGACTTGTTCAGCTTTGGCGCAGTCCTTTACGAGATGGCCACCGGACATCAGGCATTTGCCGGAAATACTTCCGCCGTCGTCTTCAATTCGATTCTCGAGCGAGTTCCCACTTCAGCCTTGCGCATCAATCCGGAGTTGCCGCAGGATTTGGACCGGATAATCGCCAAGGCGCTGGAGAAAGATCGAGAGACTCGTTACCAAGGCGCCGCAGAAATTCGCGCCGATTTGAAGCGGTTGAAGCGTGAGACGGATTCGGGACGGTCGTCCTCAGTTTTCGCGGTCTCCGACCGCCGCCAAGATTCTGTAGCGTCCGTCACTGACAGCAGGCCGGCAGGTGGGGCGCCGCCCATAAAAGATGGTGCGCGCCCAAGTGAGGGGCGCGGGTGGGCCGTCGTACTCGGTATCGTTGGCTTCGCGGCGCTGGCCGTGGGCGTCACATGGTGGACCATGCATCGCGCGGCCATCCCTCCGGGAAAACGAAGCGGCCAAACCACTGTTGCCGTGCTTCCTTTTCAGAATGTCGGTGGAGACCAGGCCAATGATTTTCTGCGGCTGGCACTACCCGATGAAATTACCACAACGCTAAGTTACGCACCTTCACTCGCCATTCGTCCCTTCGCGAGTATGGCCAAATATTCAAATGGAAATTTTGACCCGCAGACCGCCGGGCACGATTTGCATGTGGCGGACGTTGTGACCGGACACTATCTGCGCGAAGGTGATGACCTGCGCGTTACAATTGAAGCTGTGGATGTTGACAGCAATCGCTTGCTTTGGCGCGACACCGTGGGCGCCCCGGCCAGGGATATGATCGCGCTTCGAGAAAAACTTACCGCGCAGGTACGCCAAGGATTGATGCCGGTGATTGCCGGATCCACCGCGCCTGAAGGCGCCCCCTCCACCACTCCCAAGAACGCTGAGGCCTACGATCTGTTCTTGCGCAGCCTGGCGGTGGCCCACGATCCCGCTCCGAATAAGCAGGCTATCAAGATGCTGGAGCAAGCGGTTGCGCTTGACCCCACCTACGCGCCTGCATGGGCCACACTTTCACAACGCTATTATTACGATGCGCAGTATTCTGACGGTGGGGCTGCCGCGTACCAACGGTGCGATACCGCCATTGAACGCGCCTTAACCCTTGACCCGAATCTGGTGGAAGCGGCGCAGGGCCGCTTAGTAAACAGCGTCGAATCGGGGCGCCTGAATGAGGCGTACGATGAAGCTCAGGAACTGATTAAACGACGCCCGGACAGCGGCAACGCCCACTTTGCCCTGGCTTACGTTTACAATTATGGAGGTCTGCTTGACGATTCAGCGCGTGAATGTGATGCCGCGTTGGCTCTCGATCCCAGTAACTATGGATTTCGCGCCTGCTCATTCACATTTCTCGATTTGGGGAACTATGAACGTGCCCTCGATTATTCGCGCCTTGACGCCGGGTCCGAATGGTCCTTCCGCGTGACAGGGGGAATCCTGTTGCGTCAGGGAAAACTTGATGAGGCTTTAAAGAGCTACTCTTCTCAATCTTCCGCGCCGAGTCCTCAGACCCGCCTTATCGAATCATTCCTTGAACATCACCCAGCGACGGAGATTGCTGCTATCGCACAGCAAAATGAGGCGCGGGTAATGGCGAATCGCGACTCCGAACCCAAATACCTCGAGGCCGCTGTGCTGGCGTATTGCGGCCAGCGCGATATAGCATTGCGATTGCTCCGACGCGCGGTCGATCAGAACTACTGCGGCTATCCGGCGATGGATAATGACCCGCTTTTCGCCAACATCCGCAACACTACTGAATTTGCCGCCATCCGTTCCGCCGGCATCGAGTGCCAAAAGAAATTCAAGGAGCATATCGCAGGAAAATCTTCCGAGTAGAGGGGTTTGTACGAGTGCGCCGGGGCCGCCTCGCATTTATTCCGGAAGTGACTGAGGAGACGCGCGGTCAACCTGACTGATAAACGCAACCAAAACAAGACGTGATGATCTGAATTGCGACTCCGCCGGTGTTGACATTTGTTCAAACTCACTTATCCTTGACTTATGCTTTCTGTTGATGAGTTTGCCAGGCTACTGTCAACGATCCCTGAAAACAGATTCCAGGGTGAAGGCGTGCTCGATTTCATGCGTGGGCACAAAGTGGACTCAGCCAGCCTCGCTCCTTACCTCTATTTTTGCGCAGAGCATTACACGCGAAACCTGATCCACAGGACGCCGCTGTTTGAGCTGATTGCGATTTGTTGGGATGTTGGCCAGAAAAGCCCCATCCACAATCACTGCAACCAGGAATGCTGGATGGCGGCTCCGATTGGGAAAGTCCAGGTGCATAATTTCAAACTGATCCGGAAGGACGATTCGAACGGCTATTGCGAGCTCGAACCTGGCAGCCATTTTATGATTGATCCGGACAGCCCGCAGGAAGTGGATCCCAGCGAGCCGATTCATCTGGTGGCCAATCCTGCTTCGTTTGGGGCGCGCGCCGTCACTCTGCACGTCTACTCAAAGCCCTATGACACCTGCGAAGTATATGATCTTAAAGCGAAACATTACGAAGTGGTGAAACTCGTTAACACCACCGAATACGGCGTGGTGATCCGCACCGACATGAAAGTGGAAAAAGTTGTACTTTGATTTA